>JAFGTS010000023.1 GCA_016933965.1 Deltaproteobacteria bacterium
AAAGGCGAGGTAAGAGCTCACCAGTTTTCCGGGTGACCGGGAAAGCTTGGTAAACCCCATCCGGAGCAAGACCAAATAGGAGAACGCTTGAGGGTGGCCCGCTCGAAGTTCTCGGGTAGCGTCGCACGAGGCGGCAGGCAACTGCCGTCCCAGATGAATGATCACCGCTCCTTTCGGGGAAACCGGAAAGGGGAACAGAACTCGGCTTACAGATCTGCTTTGATAACACACAGATACAGACAGTAGTTCAGAGGGCGTCCGCCGCGCCCGATACATGTCCCTCCCGAACCCGGGCCGATGAGGGTACATCCGCCGTCGCGGTGCCTGTTACCGACCCAAAGGAGATAACGGTCGTGAAACATGTCTTGAAGATGGATACTGCCAATATTATTGTGTTTTTCCTTGTCCTCTGTCTGTTCGGCTGTTCAACACGGCAGGTTGTTGATACCTTTTCGGGTTCGACGGAACAACGGTTGTTGACCCACAGCATCGACAAGCTCATGAGGTCGCTGCCCGAAAAAGATTTTTCTTCCCTTACGGGGGAAAGCATCTTTCTCGAGACGGTCTTCGTCCTGGACTCTTCCGTCTGTGCCTATGCGACGGCGCGCCTGAAAAAGGAGCTTGAGGAACGGTACCGGTGCGTCATCGTTGATACCCCCGGCGAAGCCGACAGGGAGCTCTTTGTGTTCTTCACGTCTCTCGGAACGGGGAATGACAAGGCGGGGCTATCAACGCCGCCGCTCATGGTTCCCGGGATGGGGGGAACGATGGCCATCGATATCCTGGCCCTTGATATGTATCATGGTGTCGCCGAACTGTATTATTACCTGCGGGATCCCGCGACGGGGACAACAACCCGGGGAGAGAGGGTCAAGGCCGTGATCAGAACGGACAGCCTGGCGACACCGGTACTGACGATCCCTATATCAACACTGCCCTGACAGGAGTGAAGGACCATGAAAAAGGGGTGCCGAGGCACCCCTTTTTTGATATCTGTGTCATCCAGAGATCCCTATTTTCCCAAGCTTTTCTCAAGTTCCAGGATATCCAGGGTCGTTTTCATGACCGTGTCGGAGTTGAGTGAGATACTGCTGATACCGCACTCGACGAGAAAACGGGCAAATTCAGGATAGTCACTGGGAGCCTGTCCGCAGATGCCGATCTTGCGACCCATCTTTCTGGCCTTGGTGATGGCCTGCTCCACAAGGTCCATGACGGCCGCGTTCCGCTCGTCGAAGATATGGGCGACCATGAAGGAATCCCGGTCAAGACCCAGGGTAAGCTGGGTCAGGTCGTTGGAGCCGATGGAGAACCCGTCGAATATCTTGCCGAATTCCTCTATGAGGACGACATTGCTCGGGATCTCCACCATCATGTAAAGTTCCAGGCCGTTCTCGCCCCTGACGAGTCCATTGTCGGCCATGACCTGGATGACCCGTTTCCCCTCTTGCACGGTCCGGCAGAAGGGGATCATCAGTTTGACGTTGGTCAGTCCCATCTCGTTGCGGACCTTTTTCATGGCTTCGCATTCAAGGACGAACCCGTCACGGTACCGGTCGTCATAGTAACGCGACGCGCCCCTGAAGCCGATCATGGGGTTTTCTTCATCTTCCTCGAAGTACTTTCCGCCGATAAGGTTCGCGTACTCGTTGCTCTTGAAGTCGCTCATCCTGACGATGACATCGTTGGGGTAGAAGGCCGCGCCGATCTTCGCGACACCCTGGGCAAGCATATCGACAAAGAAATCCGACATGTTGTCATATCCCTGGGTGAGGGTCTCGATCTCCTTTCTGACATCGCTGTCCGTGACCTTTTCGAACTGTATGAGCGCCATGGGGTGGATGCGGATGTAGTTGTTGATGATGAATTCCAGGCGGGCGAGACCGACGCCGTCATTGGGTATCGCGGCGAGGGCAAAGGCGTTTTCCGGATTTCCGACGTTCATCATGATCTGCGTTTTTGGACGCTCCATATCCGTCAGGTTGATCCTCCGCACATCGTATTTCAGTATCCCTTCATAGACGGCGCCGAGTTCCCCCTCGGCGCAGGAGACGGTCACCTCCGTTGATCCCTTGATCTTTTCGGTGCCGTCACCGGTGCCGACGATACAGGGCACGCCGAGTTCGCGGCTCACGATGGCCGCGTGACAGGTCCTACCGCCCTTGTTCGTTACGATGGCGCCGGCTATCTTCATGATGGGCTCCCAGTCAGGGTCGGTCATATCCGTAACCAGCACCTCGCCCTTCTTGAAGTCCTTGATCTGCTTGACGCTTTCTATGATATTGACGGGGCCGGAACCGATCTTCGAGCCCACGGCGGTGCCCGTCACGAGGGGGTCTTTTTTCTCCAGCAGTTCATAGGTTTCAAGGACGTTCATGTCCCGCTGGGACTGAACCGTCTCAGGCCGCGCTTGGAGAATGAACAGTTCCCCCGTTTTTCCGTCCTTCCCCCATTCAATATCCATGGGTTTGAAAAAACCGGCCTTGACCGAATAGTGATCCTCGATTATCTTCGTCCATCGCGCCAGGGTCAGGATCTCCTCTTCGGTGACGCAGAAACGTTTTCTCTGCTCTTCAGAGACGGGAACGATCGTGGTCGTTTCCTCACCGCTGTCGGCATAGATCATTTTCCGTTCTTTGGAGCCCAGTTTTTTCTGAAGGATCGGTTTGAACCCGTCGGCCAGGGTGGGTTTAAAAACGTAAAACTCATCGGGGTTGACCGTACCCTGCACGACCATCTCGCCGAGGCCGTATGAACCGGTTATCAGGATGGCATCCCTGAATCCCGACTCGGTATCGATCGAGAAAATGACTCCCGAGGACGCGAGGTCGGAGCGGACCATCTTCTGAACGCCTATGGAGAGGGCGATGGAGAAATGATCGAAGCCCTTGTCCACCCGGTAGGAAATAGCCCGGTTCGTGAAAAGGGAGGCGAAGCATTTCCGGCAGGCGTCAATAACGGCGTCAACGCCCCTGATGTTCAGGTACGTCTCCTGCTGTCCGGCGAAACTTGCGTCCGGAAGGTCTTCCGCCGTCGCCGAACTTCTGACGGCCACGTCGGTGTCCTGCCCGTATTCGTCGCAGAGCTTTTCGTAGGCCGCGACGATCTCGGCATGCAGGTCTTCCGGCAGGGAGGCGTTGTAGATGAGGGAGCGTACCTTTTCCCCCCTCTCGCTGAGGTTGTGGAAATCATGGGTATCAAGGTCTGACAGGATATTCTTGATTTCATCATCGATTCCGGCTGATTGGAGCAGGTAGCGATAGGCATGGGCGGTAACGGCGAAACCATCGGGGATCATGACGCCTTTCGAGGTGAGTCCGCGCCTCATTTCTCCGAGAGAAGCGTTTTTCCCCCCGACTTGCGGAATGTCATCAAGTTCAAGTTCATCGAACCATAACACTAACTTGTCGCTTTTCATGGGGTTCCTCCTGTCTTTGATAGAAAATAATTTTTCTACCAGTTTTACGGGTCAAGGTCAACACTAAAGATGAACGAACCCCCCCTAATATATTGTTGTTATTACTGAATAAAGTGGCGCGACCGTCAAATTTTTCCGACTCTCTCTTCCAGTATTTCCCCCGCCCGGCGCAGTTCTTCGACGGTGTTGATGCCCATTGCCTCCTGCGGCTCGTCGGTGATGACCGCCGCGGTCCGGCGGCCTTCGCTCCGGGCGATCTCGAACATGTCAGTCAGATAGTACTCTTTCTGGGCGTTGTCGTTTCTGATCCGTTTCACGGCATCAAAGAGGAACCGGTTGTCGACACAATAGATACCCGTGTTTATTTCTCTGATCTTTTTCTCCTCTTCGTCGGCGTCGCGGGCCTCGACGATCCGGGCAACCAGGTTGTGCCGGTCTCTGACCACCCTGCCGTAATTGCCGGGATCTTCGAGAAGCGCTGTCAGTACCGTTAGGGTAGCTCGGCGGGCGTGATGTTCCTTCAAAAGGCGCCCGACCGCTTCCGACTGGAGAAGCGGAACGTCCCCGCAGAGAATGACCGTGGTTCCTTCAAAATGCTCCAGGGCGCCTCTCGCCTGCAGAACGGCATGGGCCGTTCCCAGCTGCGGGACCTGGACTGCGAAGACGAGCTCTTCACCCCGCACGGCTTCCCGCACGTCGTCCGCCTGATGTCCAATGACGACCACTATGACTTCCGAGCCGATCTGCCGCGCCAGGTCCACGGAATAGGTGATAAGCGGTCTTCCACGAAGGGAATGGAGCACCTTCGCCAGATCGGAATTCATTCGGGTGCCTTTTCCTGCAGCGAGGATGATGGTTGCCACTGTATCAACAGGTGAACCCATCGTTGTGATCCTTTCATGGGGACCCGGGTACCGCCGGCATCCCGGGGAGCCCTTCTTCAGCCGTCCGATGCCGGCCCGGGGGATCGATGTTCACCAGCCCTTGGCCGGCATGACGTTATCATCGTGTCCTTCGGGATCAATCCCGTTCAGCCAGCTCCATGCCGGGAGGCAGGACGATGAGTACCTCCTTGATCGTCCGCGCATCGGCATCTTCCACGACGAAGAGCATCTGTCCGTCCCGGTATATCTCGCTTCGAACGGGTATCCGGCCCATCCGGTGCAGAAGGAAGCCGCCCAGTGTTTCATACTCTCCCGCGGGGATCATATGGGGGATAAGCTCTCTGAGTGTCTCTATCTTTGTCTGGGCGTTGAAGATGTATTTACCCGGCCCCGCTTTCCGGTATTGCGGCGGTTCCTCGTCACCGTACCCGTCCTCTATCTCACCGACGATTTCTTCCAGAATGTCCTCCACGGTAATGATCCCCACGGCGCCGCCGTATTCATCGACGACGACGGCCATGTGCTCGCCCCGGTTCTGAAGTTCGAGGAACAGATCACCCGCCAGTTTCGATTCCGGAACGAAAAGCACATCCTGCTTTGTACAGGCCTCCACGAGGCTTCCTTTGTCGGGGTCGTGTGAGAAGGCCCGGGAGTCTTTTTCGTAAAATACTTTCAGAAGGTCAAAGGAGTGGAGTATCCCGATAATGTTGAAGATCTTATCCTGGTAAACGGGAATGCGAGAAAACCCCTTCTCCGCCGCGACCCTGGTGGCTTCCCGCAGCGGCGTGTTCGCCGGCAGTGCCGTGACATTCGACAGGGGGACCATGATCTCTTCCACCGTTGCGTCGGAGAAATCGAAGATCCGCTGGATCATCTCTTTTTCCGACTGCATGATATCTCCCTGGTCCCCACCGTCCTTGAGAAGGTGTTCAAGTCCTCCTTTGGTGATGTATGAGGGGTAGATGCTGCTCCCGCCCTCCGAGAAGAGCGTGACGGCCCCCCGCGAGAGCTTTGAAAGAATGAACACGACAGGGTAGAACAGCCACGAGGTGATCCAGAGAAACCACGATATCCGGAGGGCGACGAATTCGGCATGCCGCTGGAAGAGGCTTTTCGGGATGACCTCACCCATGATCAGGATAAGGGGGATCATGACGGTGATCGATATCAGTTCACCCCGTTCGACGCCGAACATGGAGATGAAAAGGGCCGTCGCCAGGGCCGTGTTGGTGATGGCGGAAAGGTTTGTTCCTGTCAGCGTTGTGGCGAGGAACCACTCGGGTTTCATCAGGAGTCGCAGGGCCAGGGCGGCTGAACGCGAACCGGCATTCGCCTTGTGCCGGATCTTGTTGATGTCGGCGGCCACCAGGGCTATTTCACCACCCGAAAACAGCCCTTCAAGAAGAAGGAAGAAGAGAATGGTCAGAAAGGACAGAATATTAAACATTACCGTCCTCCTCTTTCCGGGCCACCTGGATGGTCACGATGCGGGCCTTTTTGACGGTCTCGGCAGTGAAAACGTACCCGTCGAACGCGACGGACGCCCCCTTCGCCGGCAATTCGCCGAAGAGGTGAAGAATAAACCCTCCCACGGTATCGAATTCCTCAGGGGAGACGGTAGTGATGCCGAAATACTCGTTGAAGGCTTCAAGATCCATCATTCCTGAGACGCGGTAAAGATCTTTACCGATCAGCGTGACGTCTTCCTGCTTGAAGCGACCATCCCGAAGCTCTCCGACAAGGCTTTCGAGTATGTCTGTCAGGGTGACGAGGCCGGCCACACCCCCGTACTCGTCGACGGCGATCGCCATCTGAAGGTGGCGGAGCTTGAATTCACCCAGCATGCCGTGGGCTTCCTTTTCCAGGGGGACATAGTAGGGCTTTTTGAGAAGCCCCTTTATGTTGAACTTTTTCCTGCCCGCGGCCAGCTCCGCCAGGAGATGTTTTGCGTGGAGAATGCCGATGATGTCATCCCTGTCGCTTCCGTAAACGGGTACGCGGGAATGCCGAGCCTCCATTATCCGGTGTTCCATTTCGCGGACGTTCATGGAAAGAGGAAGGCAGAACATGTCCACACGCGGTGTCATGACCTCTTCCACGGTGATATCGGCAAGATCAAAGACCCGGTGGATCAGTTCCTTCTGTGATTTTTCGAGCGCTCCCTCCTGGTGCCCCGCATCAACGAGGGTCTTGAAATCATCTTCCGTCAATACCGCTCCTGCTTCGGGTCTCTTTCTCCCTGAGGCGTCGATGAAGAGGTCCGCAATTTTTTCCAGCAGTCTTGTCAGGGGATAGAACAATCGCGAGAACAGGATGAGGGGCAATGAGGCGGCATTGGAGAAATTCATTGGATGCGTGACGGCGAAGGTTTTCGGTATCGCCTCACCGAAGATGACGACCGCAATGGTTGTCGCCGCGATCGCTCCCCATTTCCCTTCGGTTCCCAGAAAATAGATGAAGACCGATGTTGTCAGGGCCGTGATGGCCACGTTGACCGATTCATTGCCCACCAGGATGGTTATCAGAAGCCGCCGAGGAAAGAGAAGCAGGCCCTGGACGGCTTTCGCAAAGGGGTACCGCGCTTCCTTCATTTTGTGAAGATGAAGCGCCGTCAGGGAAAAGAATGATGCCTCTGATCCCGAGAAAAACCCTGAAAATGCCAGCAGAAGAGCCAACAGGCCGAATTTATAGGCTATTGCGTAGTCCAATGACTCCGGTATGCCTCCCGGGGCATGATATAAGGGTAAGACATTTCAACCTTATAGTGATTCTCCTTAAAAAGTCAACAGGCCTTTTCCTGTTCGCTTCCGCGACGGGTATGTATCGTGAGGCGTGAAGCGTTAAATCGGATTACGGATTACGATTCCCGAATAACGAATAACAAATCCCGGATCCTGAATCCCCGGCCCCGGAGGAACCGAATTCTTGACAAGGGTGGGGTGAGTCATTACAATTCATCTTCTATAAATGAATGCCGAAGAAGCCCTGTCAGGATAGAGGCGGGGAACGAATCCACCGGCGGCCGCGTTTGCAGTAGCGCGTGCACATGGCATGAGGGAAATTCCGGCCCCTAGGGAGCAGACGATGGATTATATAAAAATACGGTTCGATAGTGACCTAGATGCAATGGACCCGGACGGCAGGAGCCGGGTCGACGCCCTCTTTAACATGGTCAGCCCTTCCTTTCGGCGAAGCCGCCGCGCCTGGAGCCCCCCGGTCGATGTCTATGAGACGCCGGAGGACATTCTGGTGGTGGCGGAGCTCGCCGGCGTGAATGATGACGATATCCGTATCGAGGTGGGCCACCGGAACCTGAAGATATACGGGATACGGCGGCCGGGGTTGTCAGGGCGGGATATGCGCTATCGAATGGCCGAAATATCATACGGATACTTTGAGCGGTCCCTTGCTCTTCCTCTGAATATAGACAGGGACCAGGTGGAAGCCACTTACACGAACGGCATTCTTCAAGTGAGGATCAGGAAAACCTCCCACGATGTCATCCACAAGATACGCATCCGCGGCGGGTGATCACGTTTTCTTTCCGTAAGGTACAGCGCGAGGCCCACATGATGGATCAGAAAACCCATGATTTGAGAGATATCAGGATTCCCGATGTCATTCCCATCGTCCCCATTTTCAATGGCGTGGTATATCCGACCATGACCTTTCCCCTTGAGGTGTCGAGCACCCAGTCCGTCGCCGTCATCGACGACGCCATGGCGGCGGACCGCCTTGTCGGTCTGGTGACCTCCCGGAAGGGTCCACCCGAGGCGACGCCGGAAGACCTGTACACGGTGGGAACGACCGCGGTGATCCTGAAAATGGCAAAACCCGATGACGAGAAAGCTCAGCTCCTGATGCAGGGCGTGGGTCGTTTCAGGATCGTGGAGTTTGTCGGCAGCACGCCCTATATCCGGGCCCGGATAGAGGCTGCGGAAGATACGGGGGTCAAGGATATCGAGTCGGAAGCCCTGATGGCGAACCTCGTGAAATTATTCGACCGGATCGTACAATTATCGCCCTTTCTCCCGAAGGAGTTCAGTTTTATAGCCAAATCCATACAGGAGCCGGGTGTTCTGGGCGACATGGTGGCGTCCATCATCAACACATCGGTGGAGGAGAAGCAGGAGATCCTCGAAACGCTCGATGTCACGGAACGGCTCAAGAAAGTGACACGGCTCGTGAACCACCAGGTGGAGGTCCTTGAACTGGGAAACAAGATACAGTCCCAGGTCAAGGACGATATGGACAAGAGCCAGCGGGAATATTTCCTGCGCCAGCAGCTCAAGGCCATCAGGGAGGAACTCGGAGAAGGTGATGAAACGAAGGTCGAGATCGATGAATACCGGGCGAAGATAGAGGAAAAAGAACTTCCCGCGGAAGCGCGGAAAGAGGCGGAACGTGAGGTTCAGCGTCTTGCCCGGATGCACCCGTCATCGGCGGAATATACCGTCGCCTCGACCTATCTCGACTGGATCCTGGCCCTCCCCTGGAATGAAAGCACCAGGGACAACCTTGACATCACCGCCGCCCGCAAGGTCCTTGACGAAGACCATTACGGCCTCGAAAAGCCCAAACGGCGGATTATCGAATACCTTGCCGTCAGAAAACTGAAACCCGACTCACGGGGGCCTATCCTCTGTTTCGCCGGCCCGCCCGGGACGGGGAAGACATCCCTGGGACATTCGATCGCCCGGGCGCTGGGACGAAAGTTCATCCGGATGTCGCTGGGCGGTGTCCGTGATGAGGCTGAGATCCGCGGGCACCGGCGCACTTACATTGGCGCCCTGCCGGGACGCATCATTCAGGGTATTCGGAGGGCCGAATCGAACAACCCCGTCTTCATGCTCGATGAAATAGACAAGGTGGGGAGCGACTTCAGAGGCGACCCCTCGTCGGCCCTTCTCGAAGTGCTTGATCCCGAGCAGAACTTTTCCTTCATGGACCACTATCTCGATCTTTCCTTTGATCTTTCCCGGGTCATGTTCATCACCACGGCGAACATCCTCGACACCATTCCTCCGGCGCTCCGGGACCGGCTGGAAGTCATTGAACTGCCGGGATACACCATGGATGAAAAGGTGAAGATAGCTGAACGATACCTGATCCCCCGGCAGCGCGAGGAGAACGGTCTCAAGAAGGGGCAGGTCACCATAACCAGGGGGGCATTGAAACAGATCATTTCCGGGTACACCCGGGAGGCGGGTGTGCGCAACCTCGAGCGTGAGATCGCCACCGTGTGCCGCGGTGTGGCGAGCCGCATCGCCGGGGGAGAGATACGGTCCCAGTCGGTCACCAGGGAACGGCTGCACCCCTATCTGGGTCCGATCCGATTCACCTCGGAGGTGGATACAAGGATCACCAAACCCGGTGTCGCCACGGGCCTTGCCTGGACGCCGGTGGGCGGGGAACTGCTCTTCGTTGAAGCGACGGCCATGTCCGGAAAGAAGAGTCTTACCCTGACGGGGCAGCTTGGTGAGGTCATGAAGGAATCGGCATCGGCAGCGCTGAGCTTCATACGGGCGAACGCCCGGAAATTGGGGATATCGGAGAATTTTTTCGACGAACAGGATATTCATATACATGTACCCGCCGGCGCCATTCCCAAAGACGGTCCTTCGGCGGGGGTCACGATGCTGACGGCCCTGGCGTCGCTCCTGACGAACAGAAAGGTCAGGAAAAGCCTTGCCATGACCGGAGAGATAACCCTGCGCGGGCTGGTTCTTCCCGTCGGCGGTATCAAGGAGAAGGTCCTCGCCGCCCACCGTGCCGGTATCAAGAAGATAATCCTGCCCGAATGGAACAGGAAGGACCTTGAGGATGTGCCGGAAAAGGTTCGCAACGATATCGAATTCATTTTTGTCGATGAGATGTTCGAGGTTCTCAATGCCGCCCTGTCATGATGGGTGGATATCCTTTCCCCGCGGGCACTCGATAGTAACCCGCTTTGCCGCCTATGCGCACGAACAGGTTTAATCTTGTCTCTGAGTATTCCCCGACGGGCGATCAGCCGCAGGCCATAGACGCCCTTGCGGCCGGTGTGGAAACAGGGGCCCGGCACCAGGTGCTCCTGGGCGTGACGGGTTCGGGGAAGACCTTTACCATAGCGAACGTTGCGCAGCGGGCGCAGCGACCCCTCCTGGTGATCGCTCCCAACAAAACACTGGCGGCCCAGCTCTACAATGAGTTCAGGATGCTCTTCCCGGATAATGCCGTGGAGTATTTCGTCAGTTATTACGATTATTATCAGCCCGAAGCCTACCTGCCGACCACCGATACCTACATTGAAAAGGACTCCTCCATCAACGATGATATCGACAAGCTCCGTCACTCGGCCACCCGTTCCCTGCTGGAACGGCGCGACGTGATAATAGTGGCCAGCGTCTCCTGCATTTACGGCATCGGGGAGCCCGAAACATACGGACGGATGCAGATATATCTCGAGCAGGGCATGGAGATCGACCGCGACCGCCTGCTGGCCCGCCTTGTCGAGACACAGTACGAGCGCAACGATTACGATTTTCACCGGGGGACCTTCCGCGTACGGGGTGATGTGGTGGAGATCTTTCCACCCTATGCGGAAAAGCATGTGGTGAGGGTCGATTTCCTGGGAGATACGATCGAATCCATTGCGATCGCGGACCCCCTGCGGGGACGGACAATACGCGGGGAACGAGCCGTCGTCATCTATCCGGGCAGCCATTATGTAACGGAGAAGGAGAATCTTCGTCGAGCCGCTGCCACCATCAGGGAGGAACTGGCCGAACGGCTGGCGCACCTCAATTCGCTGGGCAAGCTGCTGGAAGCCCAGCGTCTGGAGCAGAGGACCCTCTTTGACCTGGAGATGATCGAGGAAATGGGCTATTGTCAAGGGATCGAAAATTATTCACGCCATCTGACGGGCCGCCGGCCCGGCGAGCCGCCGCCGACGCTCATGGAGTATCTCCCGTCGGATGCCCTGATCGTCATCGACGAAAGCCATGTCACCGTCCCCCAGCTGAACGGCATGTTCCGCGGCGACCGTTCACGAAAGGAGACGCTCGTTGAATACGGATTCAGGCTTCCCTCGGCCCTTGACAACCGCCCCCTGATGTTCCAGGAATTCGAGGCCTTCCCGCATCAGCGTATCTATGTGTCCGCCACTCCCGCCGACTACGAATTGGACCGGGCGGCGGGCAGCATCGTTGAGCAGATAATCAGGCCTACGGGGCTGATGGATCCCGAGATCATCGTCAAGCCCGTCACAAATCAGGTCGATGATCTCCTGGGCGAAATAAACCGGCGGGTGGAGCAGGGGGAACGGGTGCTCGTGACGACATTGACGAAACGTATGGCGGAAAATCTGAGCGAGTATTACCGGGGTCTCGGCATGCGGGTGCACTACCTCCATTCCGATATCGATACGCTGGAGCGGGTGAGCATAATCCGCGACCTGCGGCTCGGCACGTTCGATACGTTGATCGGTATCAATCTGCTCCGCGAGGGGCTCGACATTCCGGAAGTCTCCCTTGTCGCCATTCTTGACGCGGACAAGGAGGGTTTTCTCAGGTCCGAGCGGTCACTGATACAGACGAGCGGCAGAACGGCGCGGAACGTTAACGGGCAGGTGATCATGTACGCCGACAGGGTCACTCCGTCAATGCGGGCCTGCATTGATGAAACGGATCGCCGCCGGGAGATCCAGCGACGGTATAACGAGGAACGGGGCATCACTCCCGAAACGATCAGAAAGGCCGTTGACGATATCCTGGCATCCATTTACGAGGCGGACTATGTGACGGTCCCTGTGGCGGAACAGAAGACGCCCTATCTGACCGAAAAGGAAATCAGGCGGTCCATAAAGGAACTGACCAAAGAAATGAAGGATGCCGCACGAAACCTTGAATTTGAGCGGGCGGCCCTGCTCAGGGATGAGATCAAGGAGCTGTCGCGGCTCGAGACGGAACTGGGGCTCTGGGCCGGAACTGCCTGAGCGGGGAGCCGGATGCCGGCAAGGGCGGTTCAAAGGGTGTTTCCGTGAATAATGAATTTCTGGAAAGAAAAATGGGATCGGCGCCGTCGGGTCCGGGTGTCTACCTGATGAAGGACGCCGAAGGCGCCGTGATATACATAGGAAAGGCAAAGAACCTGAGAACGCGGGTTCGCGCCTATCTGGGAGGGAAGGACACCCGGCCCATGATCCCTTTCCTGGTACCGAAGATAGGCGATGTGGAATTCATTGTCACCGCATCGGAAAAGGAAGCCCTGATCCTTGAGAACAACCTGATCAAGAAACATCGTCCCCGGTACAACGTGAACCTGCGTGACGACAAGAATTACTTCAGCATCCGCGTCGATCCCCGGGTGCCCTTTCCGCGTCTTGAACTGGTGCGGCGGATCGCGAGGGACGGGGCGCGGTATTTCGGGCCCTACTCGTCGAGCGTCGCCGTCAGGGAGACCCTCAATATACTTCACCAGGTGTTCCCTCTGAGGACCTGCAAGGATGCCGTGTTCAAAACCCGCCGCCGCCCCTGTATCGAACACGAGATAGGCCGCTGCCTCGCGCCCTGCGCTGGCACGGTTTCACCGGAAGCCTACCGGGCCGTCCTTGATGATGTCCTGTTGTTCCTTGAAGGCAGGGAGAAAACGCTGGTGGCCGGTCTCAGGGAACGGATGAAGAAGGCCGCGGGGGAACTTCGGTTTGAAGAAGCGGCCGCCCTGAGAAACAGGATCGATGCCGTCAATACGACCCTTGAGAGGCAGCGGGTCGTTTCCATGGCGCTTCGGGATCTGGATGTTTTCGGATTTTTCCGGTCCGGTGACGGCCTTCAGGCCTGTGTCATTCATGTGCGGGGCGGCCGTCTGCTGGGGAGGAAGACGTTCCCGCTCCTGAAGACCCGGGAAGAAACGGCCGAACTGTTCGAGTCCCTTCTGAAACAGTATTATCACGCCGGGGTGTTCATTCCCCGCGAAGTGATCCTTCCGGTCCCGGTCGGGGACCGTGGTCTCATCGAGGAGTGGCTGGCAGATAAAAAAGGAAGTGCGGTGAAGCTCATTGTGCCGCAGCGGGGAGAGCGTGCTGATCTTCTCAGGATGGCGATGAGCAATGCAGAGAATGCCTTCGCCGCCCAGCGCGACGCAGACATCCGGCAGGAGCGGGTACTGGAGCTTCTCAGAGATGCCCTGTATTTGAGCGAGATCCCCCGCCGCATCGAGTGTTTTGATATTTCCAATCTGGGCGGCCATGCCGCCGTCGGCTCCATGGTATCCTTCCTCGATGGCGGGCCGGACAGGTCACGATACCGCCGGTTCAGGATACGGACACAGGAAACCATGGATGATTACGGCATGATGCGCGAAGTGCTCCTGCGCCGCTACCGGGAAGCCGGGCAGGTTCCCGACCTCCTGATCGTTGACGGAGGCCGGGGGCAACTGGGCGTGGCCCGTGCCGTCCTCGGTGAGCTGGGCCTTGAGCGGGTCGCCGTCGCCGGACTTGCGAAGGAATCGAGAATGCGGACCGGTACGGGGACGGCGCTGATAAAAAAGGACGAAGACCGGGTGTATCTCCCCAACCGGAAAAACCCGCTCTACCTGTCACGGGTCCCGGCGGCCCTCCTCCTCCTTCAACGCATACGTGACGAAGCGCACCGTTTTGCCGTTTCCTATCACCGCAGGCTCCGGGAAAAGGAAGGGATGCGCTCACTGCTCGACGATATCCCGGGCATCGGGGAAAAACGCAAAAAGGCCCTGCTCGAACATTTCAAGGACGTGCACAGGATCGGGCACGCAACCCGCGAAGAACTGGCGGCCGTGCCCGGCATCGGGGAAAAGGCGGCCGGTCTCATTTTCGCTCATTTTCACTGAGAAGGGCCGCGCATGGTCACATGCCGGTTTCCACCACCTCAATGTCAAAGATGAGGGTCTTGCCCGCCAGCGGGTGATTGACGTCGATCCTCACGACCGCTTCACAGATTTCGTGGACCACCGCCGGTATGGGATTATTGTTGCGGTCCATGAGCTGAACCATCATGCCTGCTTCCAGTTTCATGTCCGCCGGGATATTTTCTTTCGGCATATCGATGATACGGTCTTCCCTTCTCGTTCCATACCCCTCTTCCGGTGCCAGGGTCACCTGTTTCTTCTCGCCCACCGTCATACCGATGACGGCATCGTCGAAGCCCTTGATCAATTGTCCCGCGCCGACGGTAAAGTTCAGAGGTTCTTTCCCCTCCGAAGAATCGAAGATTTCTCCATTTTCGAAACGGCCCGTATAATTGACCGAGATCCTGTCTCCCGCCTTGATCGGTTCGGACATGCCGGTACCTCCTTTGCTGCCCGTTTTTCGTCATGGTAGGTGCCGGGGCGTACCATGCCGCGTTAATAAAAAAACGACCACCAAACCCTGTAGAGCATGGTAGCCGTTCCTGCACTACAAAATCAGATTTGAAAGGATACGCTCTCTTCCTCTGACGCAAAGCAGGGAAGATATGCATTTTCGCCACCATAATATTGAGGGCTGTCAAAGTCAAGTCCCGGGATGTATGCGTTCATGACCGGCGGGCGGAATGTCCGCAATCACGTCGATAATGATTGCATTTGTTCGCGATTGTGAGATATGGTGACACCATTCATGTCACGTATTTTCAACCGCAGGGAATTTACAAAAGGAGGAGGTTTACCATGAAAAAACGGGCTGCCTTTTTTGTCGTTCTATTTGTGTTGTGCCTTTCCGTTTCGGCTCAGGCAATTGAGCTGGGTGCCGGGGTCTTGTACTGGTTCCCGGAATTTACCGGGGACCTGCGCGCCGATACGGAATTAGCCAAAGGAACTGATATAGACCTTCAGGATGATCTTGGTGTCGGCGATGAGAGTTATCCGTCGATCCAGGTATTCGCGGGCATGGGCGACCACCATCTCGGGTTTACCTATACCTATGTCGATTATTCCGGCGATGAAACGATCTCGAAGGAAATCTGGTTCGGCGGAACGAAGTTTGTCGCGGCAAGCCGGGTCAAGACCGATCTGGAGTACCACATGCTGGACGTCGAGTACCGCTATGATCTGATCGATTTCGAGAACATCCTGGCGGGATTCTCCCTCGGGCCCATTGCGCGGTTGAAGTGGCTCACCGGTGACGCGCGACTGGAGAGCTTTCTTGGAAAACACGAGGATACTTTCAACGTACTCGTTCCAATGGTGGGTGCGGGAATGCATGTGGGGCTCATCGCGGACATGCTGGAGGCGCGTGCCGAGCTGACGGGGCTCGGATATATGGGAAATAAATTTTATGAAGGGCTTGCGGACATTTCATTTACTCCCATCCCGCTGATCAATATCCACGGCGGCTACAAGCTGATCAAACTTGATGTTGAAGATGCCAATGACATCTATGCGAACTTTGAATTTTCAGGCCCCTATATCGGCCTTGACTTCAAGTTATAGGATGGGCCCGAAGGCCCGTGGCGGAGAGAGAACAATCCATCCCCCGGGCGACTGACATGTGAAGACCGGTGCCGGGATGCTTCTCCCGATGAACAACGGGACATCCCGGCATTTTCTATGGCCTCGACAGCGCGGGCGACGTCCCGATGATCAGGCAACCGCCGTGGAATGGACCGCTTTACCCCTCGTCAATAGTGCCGGAACGGTGACGGTCTTCTTCCCGGGTGCGACACAGGACCGATGGCGCAGTACCCGACATTACGCAGGGATTTGCAGCTTATACCGACCACGGTCGAAGGCCGGCGGGCCATCCTGTTCGTCGATCCTCTGCAGTTCGCCCCGTCAGGGCTAACGATAGACATGGAAGCCCTGCCGGTGCTGCAACTGCTCGATGGACGCCATGACCTGCGGGACATTCAGACCGTCATGATGCGCGGTCAGGGAGGCCGGCTTGTTCCGCTTGCCGATGTGGAGTCGCTCCTGCGCCAGCTTGACGACAGTCTCCTTCTGGAGAGCGACGCCTATCGGGAGCGGTACCGAGTCCTTCGCGAGGAATTCACGTCGCTCACGGAACGCCCCCCGTCGCACGGCGGGAAATCCTATGATGATGACCCGGCGGCCCTCCGGCGGTTCATCTCCGATAGCGAACAAAGTATACCGCCCGGTACCCCCGATTTCGGGAACAGGGTGATCAGCGGACTGGTATCGCCCCATATCGACATCAGGGTCGCCGGGGAGACCTATATCGGTCTGTACCGGCATCTTCGTGACCGGCGCTACGACCTGGTGGTCATCCTCGGCATCAATCACCAGTGGCAGGACGGTCCCTATTGTCTAACGACGAAAAACTACCGGACCCCCATCGGAACGCTCCCGACCGACGCCGACGCCGTCGAGGAAGTGAAAAAGAGGGTGTCCGAAGGAACGCTGGCGTCGACCGATTTCGGCCACAGGCTTGAACACTCCATAGAATTCCAGGCGGTCTTTCTCTCATATTATCTCGCCGAGCCGGTACCGGTCATGCCAATCCTGTGCGGAGGGCTTCACGAGCTCATCATGAAAGGGGACAATATCCTGCAGGACCGACGTTTCCGGGAAATGGCGGAGGCGTTGAGACGCGTGATCGATGCCCGGAAAAGGGTCCTTCTCGTGGCGGGGGTTGATTTTTCCCACGTGGGACTGAAGTTCGGTGACCCCCTCCCGGCGGAACGAATGATCGAAAGCGCCCGGGAGCATGACGACCGTCTCATATCGGCCCTGCGCACGGGGATGCCGGAGAAGATCGTCGAAAACGAGATCGCTGCGGGTGGACGTTACAACGTCTGCGGGTTTCCCGCGCTGGTGCTTTTCTCCGTGCTTATGGGAAAGAGCGAGGGGACCCTCCTTGCCCATGAAACGTATGCGGAAGAGATGACGGGAAGCGCCGTTACCTATGTCTCGATGGTATTCACGGCCCAAGGGATCGCCCCATGAGGTTCGAGAGGGTCCCTGTCGAATGTTACAGCGGACACCGCGCAAATGAACGGCCACTGGCGTTCGTCCACCGGGGCAGGCGATACGAAGTTGCGCATATCGTGGACCGGTGGTACGAAGGCGGAACGTCCCCGGACAGACCGGTCCAGGATTATTTCAAGGTGGAAACAGCCGGGGGAGAAAGATTCATCCTTCGGTACACGTCGCTTTTCGATGCCTGGTCAGTTCTCGTAACAGGTCACGAAGGTCATGAAGACAAATAAGAAGGAATCGGGAGCTGATGGAAAGGCCGGATACTTTTTCAATAACCATCGTCGGTGCGGGCATGGTGGGACTGGCCGCAGCCGAGGAACTGGCGGGTCGCTTCACCCGGGTACTGGTGGTGGAAAAGAACGAATCCTTCGGGCGGGAGATCAGCAGCAGGCACAGCGGCGTGGTGCATGCCGGTCTCTATTATCCCCCCGGGTCCCTCAAGGCCCGGTTCTGCAGGGAAGGAAACGGGCTTCTCTACGACATGTGCCGCGCGCGCCGGATCCCTCACAGGAAGACGGGAAAACTCATTATCGCGCTGAATGCCGATGATGAAATGTTGCTGGAGGCGATCAGGGACCGCGCCGAATCGAACGGTGTTGGCGACCTGTCGTTACTCTCGAAAAAAGAGGTGGGGCTGAAAGAGCCGGCCCTCAGGGCCCGGAGCGCCCTTTTCTCTCCCTCGACAGGCATAATCGACGCGCACCTGCTCATGCGCTCCATGATGATCGCCGCCGAATCATCGGGTGCGATCATCGCTTACAGATCACGGGTGACCGGCATCGAGTTCACGGGACGACGCTACCGGGTGGAGATCAATAACGGTGCATACCGGTTCGAAACAGATGTTCTTATCAATTGCGGCGGGCTTCATGCGGATTTCCTGGCGTCCCTGGCAGGGATCGACATCGATGCCGCCGGATACCGGCTGCACTACTGCAAGGGGAGTTACTTTTCGGCCTCGCCCGCCCCGGCCATCACTCACCTTGTCTATCCGGCGATCCCTTACGATGCCGTCGGTCTCGGCATCCATACAACGCTTGATCTGGGCGGCCGGGTCCGCTTCGGCCCGGATACCGAGTATGTTGAAAGCCCGGAATATACGGTGAGCGAAGCGAAAAGGGAATTCTTCTGGCGGGAGGTTTCATCCTACCTCCCCGCCGTTACGAAGGGATCCCTTCACCCCGATATGAGCGGCGTACGGCCGAAACGCCAGGGGCCGGGGGACACCTTCCGTGATTTCTGCATCAGCGAGGAAGGAGAAAAGGGGTGTCCCGGCCTGATCAACCTGATCGGCATCGAATCGCCCGGCCTGACCGCCTGTATTCCCATCGCGCGGCACCTGTCCGGTATCGTGGGCGGGATTGTCAGATAACACGCACATGGAAGCACCTTTTTCGCGTTGACAGACAACGGGGCTTTCCCCTATACTTCCGAAAGGCCCGGAATCAGATAAAAAAGAGGTTCTTCTCCCGTTTAGTTGCAGAAAAGGGTTCAAGGGGTCAAGGGTTTGTCATTGTAAGGAAGGAGGGAGTGGTATGACGGAAGCATCACGGTTGGCTCTTGAAGGATTGAGGGACCTCACCACGTTGAAGTGGTATGTGATCCCCCTGCTCGCGCTTGTCTTTTATGTCTATACGGCGGAGATGAAAAAGGCCTGGACGACAGGCAACTGGAACGCCATTTTCGCAGGTCTTACCATTTTCGGCATGGACTTTTTCAATGAGACCTGGAACGGCTGGGTGTTCCATTTCACCCAGTGGTCGGCTGTCTGGACCACGCCGGGTGATACGGCGCTGCGCACCCTGGTGGGGTGGAATATCGAGATCATGTTCATGTTCGCGATCTTGGGTATCATTTTTTACAATACCCTCTTTGAGGACCGGCGGATCAAAATTCTCGGTATTCCGAACTGGTGGTTCTGGGCGGTCGCTTACGCGGCCTTCTGTGTCTTCGTGGAAGTCCTCCTCAACATGGGGGGCCACCTGGTCTGGGAGTACGAGTACTGGTTCCGGTCATTCAAGGGGATCTGGTTGATCTTCTTCTTCGGTTACCTGCACTTTTACGTTGCCGCCGTGATCGTCATCGGCCTGCGGACCATCAAGGCGAAGGCGATCACGGTAAGTATCATCTATGCCGTGCCGATCATCATGAACATTGTGGCCTTCGGATTCCTCGGCTGGGTGTACTGAAGGACATTGGATGCGGGTCGGCTGTTTCAGAGCGGGAAGAGCCAGTCGGCGAAACGATCGTCTTGTCCCGCCGTGATCCGGTCCATCAGGTTCGCCAAGTGCCGGGTGAGAGGCCCCGGGGTGCCCTCTATCACCCGGCCTTCTATTTTCCCGATGGGTCGTACCCGGTACAGGGTACCTCCAAGGAATATCTCATCGGCGTCGGTCAGAATGCCTGAGGAGAGGGGTTCTTCCCGTGTCTCTATGCCCTCCACCGTGGCCGCCTGAAGTAGGGACAGGCGGGTGATGCTTGCCAGGACCGGTCCGAGCGACGGTGTCAGGAGAACGCCGTCCTTGACAAAGAAGACGGATTCCGTGGCTCCCTCGGCGATTCCTCCCTCCGTGTCGAGCATGATCACGTAATCAAAGCCCCTCTTGAGCGCCTCCCGGCGGGCCACCATGCCGTTCAGGTAATTTGCCGCGACCTTTGCTTCCACGGGTACCGTCTCCGGGTCCAGTTTCCGCCATCGTGACAGGCAGGCACTGAACCCGCCCGGTGCCGGTGTCCCTGCTTTTGAAGGATTCACGCTGCCGTTGAAGGCAAAGATCGCTACATCCAGCGATTCCTGCGGCGGCAGCACTTCATAGGAGATCTGCGGGTAATAACCGATTATTTTAATAAAACCCGCCGCCAGCGAGTTTTTTTGAACGGTTTGCCTGACCGCGTGAGCGATTTCCTTCTTCGTCAGAGGTACCGTCATTTCGAGCAGTTCGGCGGACCTGAAGAAACGGTGGATGTGCTCATCAAGCCTGAAGAGAGCCCTTCCGCCCGGTATCTCGTGGAAACTGAGCACTTCGAATATGGCCGAGCCGCGGCCGAAGCTGTGACTTAAGATAGGGACCGTTGCACGGCTCTCGGGAATGAAATTTCCGTTGAAATAGGCAATGCCGGTGTCCGTCATGTCCTGTTTTCCTCCATCTCGACAGGGGGTATGCGTGCACATAAAAAGGGCACTACTCTATGGCGGTGTGAAGGAAAAATCAATATATTAATGTGGCGTATTCGGAAAAAAGTCCCTGTGCCGCGGCCGGTTGCTTGTATAACAAATGGGTGAGACCCCTGTGGAAAATGTGTTGCTCCGGAAGAAACTTCATGATACATTCCTGCATCAGGCGCAATATTTCAACACTGAATATTATTGTTATGATATTCATTGCACAGAAAACGAGGCAACTATGAGCCGGGAACCGACAGGTGAGGAGATCAGGGAGATCATCTACCTGATCCGCAGACTCATTCAGGCAGGGTACCTGTATAACAAGGAGCTTGATAAACAATACCATGTCAGCGCACCGCAACTGCATTGCCTGATCGCCCTGCGGGAGAAAGGACCGCTTCCTCCGTCGCAGATAGCGAAAGCCATCATGGTGAAGTCAAGCACGGTAACAGGTATTATCGATCGGCTTGAGTACAAGGGACTCGTGAGAAGAAACCGGAATTCCCCTGACCGCCGGGTGATCCATATCGAATTGACCGAGCAGGGCACGGAGCTTGCTCAGAACGCGCCGCCGCCCATTCAGCAGAAGATCCTCGACGGATTGAAGGAGTTGCCCCAGGAAGAAGTGGCCCGGATCATCGGCAGCATGAAACGCCTGACCGAGATGCTGGACGTGGATCTGGACCCCGAAGAACTGGATCCCGGCCAATCCTCATCCTTTCCGGACCATGCCATTTAGGTGCGGGGTCTCTCATATCCCCCGCGATATGGTTACTGCCGGACCGTCAAACGCTGCCCCGGATATATCGGTTTTTTCTGTGATATGCCGTTGAGGCGGCAGAGTTCGTTGACGCTCATGCCGTAGGTGCCGGCGATCCCCGTCAGGGTCTGGCCCCGGCGAACCGTATGGTACTTCGTCGCGGGCGCCGGGAATGCGGATCCCGATGATCCGGCCTTCGTCACTATGGCGGCCGGCACGGCGGGAGGGGCATTCAGGGCTTTCCGGAGGATCCGGACCTCTTCAGTGAGTATATCGATCCGACCGGCGAGCAGGCTCTTTGTCGCTGAAAGCTCCGTTCTCAATGCCTCGATCTGCGCCGCCGCGTTGTTCGTTTCCACAGCGATCTCAGGAGTCTTTTCGGGAACAGCCGTCATTTCCCCGTCATTGCCGCAACGGGCGATAAAGAACACAACGAGTACACAAATAAGGAGCACCCCCGCGATAAGCTTTTTCCGGGGTGTCGTGCTCGAAAATGTGCTTTTCCCGGGCCGGGAGTCCCCGCCCGGCGGTTCTTCGGCGATACTGTGTATCTGGTCCCGGAGATCGTCAATATCTATTTCGATGTCCCGATCACGCAATTCATCGTTCATGATACCCTCATCATAGGTCGTCATTAACGGCTTTCACCCGTATGCCGTCATACGTAGCAGAGACCGCCTGATCCGTCAAGGTTTCCGCCACCTCCCCCGGAACCCCTGCGGCCGGAGCGTTTTGAACGGTCAAATATCCCGGTATCAACATGGAAAAAACGGCAGATTGAAGTGTAATATCATTGTGTTGACATAAAAATTGTGACCGCCAGTCAAAGATTGGTTGACAGAAGCAACGTTCCGTTTTATAAAAACACCTTCGACGTTCGCAAATACTCCTGAAAGGGTGTAAATACCGTTAGATCGAAGGAGGCATTATGGCAAGTCAATGGTTAGACGAAAGGGATATGAGGTTCCTGCTTCATGAAGTATTGAAGATCGGTGACGAGCTTCTTGGAAAGGCCCGTTTTTCGGATCACGATGCAGATATGGTAAACATGGTGCTGTCCGAGGGTGCCAAGTACACAGAGAACGAACTGGCTCCGACCTACCCCGATGAAGTGCATCGGAAACCCGTGGAAGTTGTGTTCAAGGATGGGAACGTTTACGTACCCGAGGTATACCACCGGCTCTGGAAGCTTTACTGTGACGGCGGATGGATGGCCGTTGCCGACAGTTACGAGGTCGGCGGGCAGCAGTTTCCTGCCGTCGTTGCCGCGGCCTGTTCGAACATGTTCCTGGCCGGCAATCAGGCGTTTCTGATGTATGCCGGTCTGACCCATGGAGCGGCCCGGCTTGTCGAGGACTTTTTCCAGCATGAATTGAGAAGTATCATACTTGAAAAGATGTACACCGGCCAGTGGGCCGGGACCATGTGTCTCACCGAACCGGGTGCCGGTTCCGATGTCGGTGCCCTGAAGACCACGGCAAAACGGAATCCCGACGGCACCTTTTCCATTACGGGGACAAAGATATTCATTTCCGCCGGCGACCATGACCTGACGGAAAACATCATTCACCCCGTGCTGGCCCGTATCGAGGGAGATCCTTCCGGGACCAAGGGGATCTCGATCTTCGTGGTTCCCAAGTACCGGATCAATCCCGACAGTTCGATCGGCGAGTTCAACGACGTCGTCACGGGTAACATCGAAAGCAAGATGGGGATCCACGGGAACGCCACCTGCACCCTGAACTTCGGTGACAGCGGAAAATGCATCGGATACCTCATGGGTGAGGAACGTGAAGGCATGAAGATCATGTTCCACATGATGAACGAAGAACGGCAGGGCGTCGGAATGATGGGAGTGTCCCTTGCCACGGCGGCCTACCTGCATGCCCTCAGCTATGCCAAGGAGCGGTTCCAGGGGTCGAGTATCATGGCCATGAAAGACCCTAATGCCCCCCAGGTTCCCATCATTCAGCATCCCGATATACGAAGAACACTCCTGAAGATGAAATCCTACGTGGATGGCATGAGGATGCTCGCCTATTACTGCTACTTCGCCATGGACAAGCATGCCATTGCCGAGACGGATGAGGACACGGAGAAATGGCAGGGCATGATCGAAATGCTGACGCCCATCGTCAAATCCTACTGCACCGAGTGGGGAATGATGGTATGTGATCACGCCGTCCAGACCTACGGCGGGTACGGGTATTGCCGCGAGTACCCCGTGGAACAGATGATGCGGGACCAGAAGATCAACTGTATCTACGAAGGAACCAACGGCATCCAGGCGCTCGACCTGCTCGGCAGGAAACTGGGCATGAAGAAAGGGCTTTACTTCATGAACCTCCTCGGTGCCGCCCAGGCGGAAGTCGCCAAGGCAAAGGAAATAGAGAACTTCAAGGATGAAGCGGGCATCGTGGAGAACGCCCTGAATTCCTGCGCGTCAACGGCGATGCAGTTCAGCCAGTTGATAAAATCAAATCCCTTTGTTCCCCTTATTGCGGCGAGCGATTACCTGAACGCCTTCGGTGACGCACTGCTTGGCTGGTACCATCTCTGGATGGCGCGGATCGCCACGGAGAATATGCCCAATGCCGTGTCGGATCAGGACAGGATGTTCTACACCGGCAAGATCGAGGGCGCCAAGTTCTTCATCAACCGGGTGGTGTCACTGGTCCCGGCAAGAATGGAAACGCTGGTCAAGGATGAGACCAGCGCGATGAGGATCCCCGAGGAGGCCTTTGCCGTATAGGATACTCTTGGATCTGTCAGGGAATAAGGAAAGCGGGAACGGCCGGAGCCGTTCCCGCTTTTTTTTCATCCTGCCGGTCCCGGGGAAAGGACCTTCGGGGAAGAAACGACCCGCTTTCAACAGACATGCGACCTTTCGTGACGCGGCCCGGCCGCCAGGATCGCCGCAAAACCTGCCACGCAGAAAAGACAGGAACCGATGAAGGCGATATCGTAACTGCCGGTTCCGTCGTATATCAGGCCGCCCGCAAAGGGAGACGCCGAGGAGAAGAGCGTGAAAAGCGGTGAGATGACCCCCATTATGGAGGCGAAGGCGTTCGGTCCGAAGTAATTGCCGATGATGGTCGGCATCAGGATAAAGGCGCAGCCGAATCCGATGCCGACAAAGACGGAATAGAGATAGAGAGACAGGGCCTGTTCGGCGTGCATGCACAGAAAAATGCCGGCGCACTCCAGGAGCAGCGCGCCCGCCCACAGGTACCGGGGTTCTATCCTGTCGCCGAGCAATCCACCCGCGAGCCTGCCGATGATGCTGAAAAGGGTTATCAGACCGAGGGACAGGGCGGCGGTGATCGGCGGGAACCCCTGGTCGATGAGATGGATGACGCCATGGGAGACGCAAAAGAGATAGGGAACAAGGAATCCCAGTATCCCCGCAAAAACGAGCCACAGCGTCCCGGTCCGGAGAGCGTCCCGGGCCGTCCACTGTCTGGTCGTGTGATACACTCCCACGGAGGTATGTGGCGAACCTTCTTCGCTGTATTCCGTCGCTTCATCCGCTCCATAGGGGACCTGCCCGAGGTCTGAGGGTCTGTTCTTGACGAAGCACAGGCTGAGAAGAAAGGCCGCGGTGCAGAGAGCCGCCAGACAAAGCCATCCCGTTTTCCAGTTACCGCCGGCTTCCGTCATGATGAGGTTCAATGCCGGGGCGGCGATGAAACCGCCGATACCCGCCGCGGTGAGGGCGAGCGACATGGCAAGTGCCCTCTTCCTGACGAACCAGATCGTCACCCCCGTCTGAACGCCCAGAACGCCGCCGAAGCCGATGCCGAAGCCGATGAGAATGCCGAAAACGGCGAGAAAGAGGATCGGAGTGGTCACGATCGTGGTCATCAGGACGGCCCCGATCGCGGCAAGGATGGACCCGAGGGCAAGAGTGCAGCGAATCCCTCTGCGATTGATCAGATAGGCGATGAAGGGTGCGGAAAGACCGCTCTGGATCAGGTGGAAGAGGGCGAAACCGGCCCCCAGGGTCTTGCGGCTCATGGCGAGGTCCTGCACCATGAGAGTGTTGATCACGTTGGCCCCGTAAAAGACAAAGCCCACATTGATGCAGTAGACACACCAGAAAACGGCGAGAAGCCGCCAACCATAAAATGTTCCGTTATTGTTCATAGATCTCGTGTGAACCTGCCTCACCCGTTCAGCGAGCCGGGGAATGCCTGTGGAAGTGTTTCTTTGCCGCTGCGATGAACCTGACCCCTCGTTCGATTTCGTCGAAAACGGGGATGCCCGTTTCCTCGACGCCTTTTCTGAACTGCTCGTAGGAGTCGCGCATGCCGAAACCCCAGACGGCGACGGGCTTTGCCAGGCGGTCCTTTAATTCGTTCAGCGGCTTCAGAACGTCCGGTGTCATCATAAAGGAGAAGACATGAATGATAAGAGAATCGACACCGTCATCGTGCATGATCGCCTCAATAACGTGTGAATACACCTTTTCGACGCCGTTTTTTTCGATCGCCGGCCAGACATCAACGGGGTTTGACGGTTCCATCCAGGGGGGGAAGACCTCCTTGACGGCATGGAGGGTCTCGTCGGAGAGTTGTGCCAGGGGGAGGCCGTAATCGTTCAGAAAATCCGCCGTTACGATCCCGCTGCCGCCCGAAAAAGTGATGACGGCGGTTCCGCCGTTGTTCCTGCTTCCTTTTGTTTTTGAGAATCCCCTCATGAGATCCATCAGTTCCGTCACGTCGTACACGGGTGTGACGCCGGCTTGTGCAAAAGCGTTTCGCATGATCCTGTCGTCGCCCGCCAGGCTTGCCGTATGGCTCATGGCGGCACGGGCGCCGGAGGGGCTCCGCCCGCCCTTCAGAACGACAATGGGCTTGTCCGTGGACCGGCACAGTTCCATGAATCGCCGGGGTTCGACGATGGATTCTATGTAAAGTCCGATCACCTCCGAATCATCATCGGCGATGAGATACTCCAGGAGTTCCGTTTCATTGACATCGCATTTGTTCCCGATCGAGCACATCTTGCTGATATGAAGCCCGCCCCGTTCAAGGATCATCATGAGAAATCCCGCCGAGAGCATGCCGCTCTGCACGATGAAAGAACAGTTCCCCGGGTTCATGAGAGTTTTCCAATCTTCGGTGTACATGAAGGAAAACACGTGCCGCCGGTGGGCATCTAGGAGCCCCATGCAGTTCGGACCCCAGAGTCGCATATGATGTTTTGCGGCAAGGGACACACATTCCTTCTGAAGCGCACGGCCTCCCGGTCCGACCTCGGCGAATCCGGCCGATTCGATGATGATCCCCCTGACCCCCTTCCCGGCGCAGGCTTCGATGGTGGATGGCAGATGATCGGCGGAAATGAAGTATATGACGAGATCGAAGCGCTCCGGAATGGATTCAAGGTTTTGATAACAGGGAATTCCCTGGAGGGATTCGAACCGGGGATTGACGGGGTACACAGGGCCCTCGTATCCGCCCAGGACGTTCCGGAGAATATGATATCCGCCTTTCATCGGGTTATCGTTGGCGCCGATGACGGCGATTCCATCAGGATCAAAGAAAAAGTCCATCTACCTTCTTGGTTGCCGGGCCGTTCGCCGCCCGGCGCGCATCCCTGTCATGGAAGTGGTCGCATCTTACAATGGACGATCCGCGCATTCGAATATCAGTCCACTATTATAATGATTTAAGGCACGTAAGGTCACATCCCTGGAACATGCCGACATCCATGGAGCTCCTGATGAACTCCTCATCTTCCGCAAGCATGGCCCGGGCGGTGGCCCCCCGAAAGGACCGCTTGATCGCCGCGTACGTGGCCGTCGGCTTTGCGGCGAATTCCTTCGCCACCGAGACCGCCCGCTCGCGTATCGAGCCCGCATCGGCCAGTTCATCTGCGAATCCCATGGACAGGGCCGTTTCGCCCGCATACTGTTTCCCCGAGAGAAAGGCAAGTTCCGTGTTCCTTGTCCCCAGAGAATGGAAGATGATGCGGAAGCATCCCGGCGGGGGCTGGATGTGGAGGTCTACTTCGGGAAAAACACATGCCGCCTTGTTTTCCCGGAGTATCCGGTAGTCGGAGCACATGGCGAAGGCCAGGCCGGAGGCGACGGCGTGACCGTTCATGGCGGCGACTACCGGCAGCGGATAGAGGAACAGCCGATGGAAGAATCTGAAAAGGTCGAGAAAGAAGGCCACGATCTCATCCTTTTCCAGCGTCATGACCCACTCGATATCCATCCCCTCCGTAAAATAGTTGCCGCTGTCATTGATTATTACCAGTGCTCTCGCCGTACCGTCCCGTTCAAGGGCATCAAGCTCCCCATTGAAGCTCTTCAGAAAATCCCGGTTGAAACGGTTGTGAGAACCGAAATCCATCGTCAGGACGGCGATGTCATCGTTAATGTCGCACCGTGCCGGCATTTCTTCTTCCTCCCCTATTCGTGGATTTCCCCGGCCGCCGGCAGGAACGGGGCATTCATCCCAGCCAGGGGGTTCCCGCCGCGAAGCAGGCTTACAGGACCACGTTGCCCTGTCTTTGTCAAGAAATTTTGACGACTTCATAGAGCGTTCCCCTGCTACGGTGCAGGTCACCCTTTTCATCGCGACCCATGAAAAAGACGGTCATGGATCTCCGGAATGGGTATGCCGTTTCACACGGTTCTTGGGACCCGGCGGAAATGCGTGACAAGAGAGCCCCTTTTCGTCTATAACAGAGCAATTCCTGAAACAGGAGCGGATGAAATGATCCCTTCAATTGCTGTCATCGGCCGTGAAACGGTCCTGGGTATCGAGGGGTTCTTCTTCGATATCGACGATACCTTTACGACAGGAGGAAAGATCCATCCCGCGGCGTACGACGCGCTGTGGAACCTGCGGTCCTGCGGGATCAGGATCGTACCTGTGACCGGCAGGCCTGCCGGCTGGTGTGATCATATCGCCCGCATGTGGCCCGTCGACGGTGTCGTCGGTGAGAACGGCGCCTTCTATTTCTGGATGGACGAGAGGGAAGGAAAATTGAACAAACGGTTCCTTGATCCCGAAGAGGTCCGGAGAGAAAAGAGGGTGAGATTGGACAGGATCGGTGATGAAATACTCAGAGCCGTTCCCGGCACGGCCCGTGCGAGCGACCAGCCTTACCGCGAGGCGGATCTTGCCATAGATTACTGTGAGGACGTAACGCCGCTGGATCAGACCGCCGTTGAGACGATATGCCGCATTTTCGAGCGTCACGGGGCACACTGCAAGGTATCTTCCATTCATGTCAACGGATGGTTCGGGGCCTATGACAAACTTTCCATGGTGAAACACTTCATCAGGGAACGGTGGAACAGCGACCCCGACAGAAAAAAGGACCGGTTCTTCTTCTGCGGCGACTCACCCAATGATGAACCGATGTTCGAGTTCTTTCCCTGCTCGGCAGGTGTCGGGAACCTCCGTCGCTTTGCCGATCGGATGAAAGGCCTTCCCGCCTATATCGCCGATCGGGAAGGGGGAGAAGGGTTCGCGGAAATTGTCGCGGTGTTCCTTCGGTACCGGGTTGAAGAAACGGGGGAGAACGGTCAGTAGATGGAGGCGGATGTCTTCGCGTCGAATATGTGAAGGTGGTTCAGGTTGATCGCCAGTTTCAGTCGCTCTCCCACGCGTATGATACGCCGCCCTTCGCTCCGCGCGGTGAACCGGACCCCCTGAATGTCCATATGCATGTTGGTCTCACCACCCAGGGGTTCCACCACCTCGACAACACCCTCGACCTTCCATTCTTCGGGATACCCGTTCGTGCCGTTGTCGATGGAGAAATCTTCCGTCCTGATACCCATAATGACGTCCATGTTTTCCTGAAGAGCGCTGTCGGGTTTTTCGGGGACCGGCAGCCGGAGGGCGCCGTTGAAATCAAGTTGAAAACCGCCTTTGGTATACATGATCCTTGCCGGGACCAGATTCATGGGAGGACTTCCGATAAAGCCCGCCACGAAGGTGTTCGCCGGTCCTTCGAAGAGATCGATGGGGCGTCCCACCTGCTCGATATAGCCGTCGTTCATGACAACGATCCGGTCCGCGAGGGTCATGGCCTCTATCTGGTCGTGGGTGACATAGATGATGGATGACTTGACTTTCTGATGGAGGAGCTTTATCTCCGTTCGCATCTGGGTTCGCAGTTTCGCATCCAGGTTTGAAAGGGGTTCGTCAAAGAGAAATATCATGGGATCCCGGACCATGGCCCGGCCCATGGCGACACGCTGGCGCTGCCCTCCTGAAAGTTCGTGGGGTTTTCGTTTCAGGTAATCCTGAAGCTCCAGGATCCCCGCAACTTCCTGAACCCGCTGCCGGATTTTCTCCTTTGGCGTTTTGCTCAGCTTGAGTCCGAAGGACATATTATCGAAAACGTTCATGTGGGGATAGAGGGCGTAGTTCTGGAACACCATCGCGATACCCCGGTCTTTCGGCGCAATATCGTTGACGAGTACTTCGTTTATGTAAATCTCGCCTTTCGTTACCTTTTCCAGGCCTGCAATCATGCGGAGTATCGTTGACTTGCCGCAGCCCGATGGGCCGACGAGAACGATGAATTCGTTATCGTAAAATTCCAGATTGACGCCGTGAACAACTTCGACCTTGCCGAACCGTTTCACCACATTTTTCAGGAGTACATGGGCCATGATATATGTTCCCGAGCGTTGATTGCGGATTTCTTTTTGTATATCGTCATGAATGACAGATATCCTCGAAACAGAACGCTTTTTAGTACAAAGTCACCATCCCGTCAAGAAATTGATTCCGTCATCATGACGTCGCGGCGAAAAGGGAATAACGCCGATGAAGCGGACATATTTCCGGCACATCAAAGCAACAATTTGAAATCATTGCTTTAAAAAGGTTCCGCATAAAGGGATGACGGGAATTATTGCTTGACTAATTTCGCGACTCTGGGGTAGTTTCTCACAAGGAATCCATGTGAGCGGCATTCCTGTTTCCGCCCGATTCCCGCAGTATCGGATGTGGGGATATCGTCGGACGTGGCCGGGAATTCCGCTGCCAGTCAGCCCGTTGAGCGGATCTTTTTTATAATTCCCGATAACATATGCACGAAAGGGATCCGGAATCCGGGCACGGGCCGTCGAGTAATGAACATATTTGTTCCATGAACATAAGTGAGGAGGGGATCAGTATGAATGTGAGAAAATTGTTTGTGTTGTGCGCGTTGGTTGTTGCCGTGATTTTCGTATCAGGACAGGTAATGGCCGAACCGATCACCATCAACTGGTGGCACGCCATGAAGGGGGCCCGCGGGAAGGTTGTCGACAATATGATCAAGGCCTTCAACGACTCCCAGTCCGATTACGTTGTCGTCGGCACGTACAAGGGCGATTATGATGAAACAGTGAATGCCGGGGTGGCCGCCTACCGGGCCAAGAAACAGCCCCACATCCTCCAGTCCTTTGAAGTGGGGACCCAGACGATGATGCTTTCCGGCGCCATCTATCCCGTCTATCAGCTCATGAAAAATGAAGGGTATGATATCGACTGGAAGGGATATATCCAGCCCGTCCTTTCCTATTACATGGACAAGGACGGGAACCTCATGTCCATGCCCTTTAATTCCTCGACACCCGTTATGTATTATAACGTCGACCTTTTCAAAAAAGCCGGTATTCCCCTGCTCGACAAGGAAAAGCCGGTTACCTGGGATGAGCTCGGCGAGATCACGGCCAAACTGGTGAAATCGGGGGTTGCCGGGGGGCTGGTGTGCGGCTGGCAGTCCTGGACACAGGTTGAAAACTACAGTGCCATTCACAATATTCCCTTCGCATCACGGGCAAATGGTTACGAGGGCCTCGATTGTGAACTCCTCATCAACAATCCCACCGTGGTGAAACACATTGCCATGCTGAAGGACTGGATGGCCGATAACCGTTTCTTTTACGGCGGGCAGAAATACCAGGGGCCGAAGGCCGAGTTCCTCGCTCAGAACGCCGGGGTATATATTGATTCCGTCAGCGCCATCGCGAAACTCCAGGCCGAGGCAAAGGATTTCGCCTGGGACGTGGCACCCCTCCCCGTGGAAGCATGGATGAAAGAACCGCAGAACAGCATCATCGGCGGCGCCTCCCTCTGGGTCTTCAATGGTCACCCCAAAAAGGATTACAAGGGTGTTGCCGCTTTCCTGAAACACCTGGCGAAACCGGAAATGCAGGTGTACTGGCATAAGGAAACGGGCTATTTCCCCATTACGCTTCAGGCCTACGAGCAGTTGAAGGAAGAGGGGTATTACAAGGAATATCCCTACCAGGAAGTCGGGATCAAGCAGCTGACGCGGCGGGAACCGACAAAGATCTCCCGCGGACTTCGCCTGGGCTATTTCATCCAGATACGCAACATAATCAACGAGGAGCTGGAACTGGTCTGGAACGGGACCAAAACACCGCAGGAAGCAATGGACAGTGCCGTAAAGCGAAGCAATCAGCAACTCCGGGAGTTTGAGAAAACCTATAAATAACCAGGGATAACGAATAGATGATCGTGGCAACGCTTCCCCTGCCGTGCAGGGGAAGCGTTGTTGTGTAAGAACCGGTCGGACGATGATAAAAAGATCCATCTTCTCTTCACGGACGCTTCCCTATCTGCTGATATTCCCGCAGGTCCTGGTGACCCTCACCTTTTTCTACTGGCCCGCCGCCCAGGGACTCATGCAGTCCGTTCTGCTCAGCAACCCCTTCGGAGGGGAAAGCAAGTTCGTCTGGCTTGATAATTTCATATTACTCTTTACGGACCCGCTCTACCTCACGTCGATCGTCAGAACGCTCCTGTTCAGCGCCTGTGTCGCGATGGTCTCGATCACCATCGGGCTTTTTGTCGCCACTATGGCCAATCGTGCCCTGAAGGCAAAGGCCGTGATACGGACGATGCTGATCTGGCCCTATGCGGTAGCCCCCGCCATTGCCGGTATCCTGTGGCTCTTCCTGCTCCACCCCTCCTATGGCGTTGTTTCTTACGCGATAAAGCACTGGCTGGGTCTGGACTGGAATCCCGTATTGCGGGGTTCGGACGCCCTGGCGATGGTGATCATGGCCAGTGCGTGGAAGGAGATCAGTTACAATTTCGTGTTCTTCATGGCCGGCCTGCAGGCCATCCCGCGCTCGCTGATAGAAGCGGCGGCGATTGACGGGGCCAGCCCCTTCAGGAGGTTCTGGACGATCACGGTCCCCCTGCTCTCGCCGACCCTCTTCTTTGTGATGGTCATGAACATTATCTATTCCTTTTTTGACACCTTCGGCGTCATTCACACCATGACCCAGGGTGGTCCCGGCGGGGCGACGAACATCCTCGTTTATAAAGTCTACCAGGACGGCTTCATCGGTCTCAACCTCGGCGCGTCTTCGTCGCAGTCCGTGGTCCTCATGACGATCATCATCGTCGTAACGGTCCTTCAGTTCAAGTACGTGGAACGAAAGGTGCAATACACCGGGTAACGGAAATGGTAGAGAAAACCCCGATCTTAGATACTCTTACGTATATATTCCTGATGGCGGGGATCCTGATCGTGGGGTTTCCCATCATTTATGCCGTGGTTGCCGCCACCCTGCCGCTGGAGGAAGTGTCAAAGGTTCCCATGCCGCTTATCCCCGGCGACCAGTTCTGGGTCAATATGAAGGCGGCATGGATCAACGGGAACCTCGGCACGAACCTTTTCAACTCCTTTATCATGGCCTCGGGGATCACCATCGGAAAGATCATTGTTTCCCTCTTCGGTGCCTTTTCCATCGTCTACTTCGATTACCGCCTGCGCACGGTGGCCTTTGTGTCGGTCTTCTGTACGCTCATGCTTCCCGTAGAGGTTCGAATTCTTCCCACCTACGAAATGGCCGCGAATATCCTGGGGCCGGTGCAGGGGCTGTGGAACCTCCTTCACCTTGACGGCCTTGCCACCTGGATCGCCGGGCATGATATTGAAGTTACCCTTGACTGGAGCCTCCTTGACAGTTACACGGGCCTGATCATGCCCCTTGTCGCCTCCGCGACCTGTACCTTTCTCTTCCGCCAGTTCTTTCTGACCGTTCCCGAGGAGCTCTGCGAGGCGGCCAAGATGGACGGGGCCTCGGCGATGACCTTTTTCAGAAAGATCCTGCTTCCCCTGTCGAAAACCAATATCGCCGCCCTCGTCGTCATCGAGTTCGTCTATGGATGGAACCAGTATCTGTGGCCGCTTCTGATCACGACAAACCCCAAGATGATGACCGCCGTCATCGGTCTCCAGAACCTCATCCCGGCGGCGGACGACCTGCCTTACTGGAATGTGGCCCTTGCCGGGTCGCTGATCGTCATGCTCCCCCCTATTCTCGTGGTCCTCTTCATGCAGCGGTGGTTTGTAAAGGGATTGGTCGAACGGGAAAAGTAACGGTTCCTCTATGCGAGCAACTGCTTCATTGTGTCCAGGTAGTGTCTCGATCTGTCGAGATAGAATGAGAGGGCCCGGGAGAAGTTCCTGCCCACGATACCATCGACGAACAGCTGACTGACCTCGCGATCCTGCTCCAGGACCGCCTGGGTGCCGAGGAATATCCGGTGCTCCTCGGGGGACATGTCCTTAAAGATCATCTGCAGGGCGACCCGGGCGCGCGGCTGATACATCCAGAAGTAAAGAAGGTCCAGGGAATTTATAATAATGATCTTGTCAAGGTCTCCCGTTCGTTCCTTGACCCGATCAATGAGCCTGTCGGGAAATTCGAACATTTCCAGGACATCCGATTCAGGGAATATGATCTCCAGCCGCGAGTAGGTGTCGAAAAGCTGTCCCAGTTTACTGCGATAGTCGCGCAGCCGCGTCCGGATGTTCTGATAGCGGTCCGCAAGGCCTTCTATGATACCGGCAACGCAGTCGGAGGCGCCTTTGGAAATGATGGCCGCCCATTTCTGAAGTACGCTGTCAACTGCCGCGATACCGAAACCCGAGAGAATGCCGCCCAGGGCCATATTGAAAAGAACTGCGAGCGGGATGGAAAGGATCGTCCTGAAGAAGTTGCCGAAAACGGCCCCTCTCGGCAGTCCTCGAAACGCGTTATGTGCCGATATGTACATACCGTTGGTGACGGCCATCACCGTGTAAAGCACAACGGGACCGGTAGCGACGGTTATGCCGAAGATACGGTCGAGGAGCAGGGTCTTTATGATGTAGTCGAGGAGCGGAACGGAAAATCCCGTAAAGAGGAGCGAATCGCTCAATCGATCCCAGCTTACATAATCATTCCATCGCAAAAGAGGTGACCGCCGGAGCCCGCCGCCTCCCAGGACGGATTGCAGGATGTTGCGCATCCCCGTGATGCCGAACCATATGAAGGCGCCAAAGTATGCAAGAAGCCACCAGTCCTTGGTCAGATAGAACGTGAGAAACGCCGGCACGAATCCGGTAATGACCTTGATCCAGTTCTTCAAACCGCTGTTCAGATAGTCCCATGAAAGACCCGGGTTCCGGTTTCCGCTTTCAGGAGGGGTGAGATGGAGCTGATTGGTCCGTTCCATGTCGATCCCGCCGAGGGTTATCACGTTCCCCGTGCCACCGATCACCGTCGAGTAAGGCATGATTTCCCAGTCCTCACGCCGTTTCTTTCCCACAAACCGTAATCCCGGCAGAGAACTTACATACCGGTACAGGGTATCAAGGAACATACTTCGCTGTAACCTGGGGATGTAATGTACTCTCAGGCATACCCTCGTGTTGACGGGCACGTTCAAGCGTGATGTCGGAGGCGATTGTTTTATTTCTCTCTGGGCCCGGTGGGGCAACGTGTCCTTGATAACCATCCCCATGCCGTACAGGTGGTGCGAGCGTCCGGTGGAATCGCTTCCGACACGACTCTTGAGAAGCGTCCCACTGTAAAAGGATTGAAATGATTCGATATCTCGCAGGATAGCGGTCAGTTTTGCGATCCTGTCTTCTCGATCGAGATGATTCGATGTTTCCAGCCGCTCCAGGATGTCGCGGATTATCCGTTTCAGGGCGATCACGTCGTTGTCGTTTATCGCCCGCTGCAGGGTATTGATGAAACCATAGTGGGGATTCTTCCCCACCACGTAGTCTTTCAGGTTGAAGTTTTCCAGGTGGGTTATCATGCCCCGACAGTCATAGAGGAGTTCCAGAACATCCTCTATGCTGAGGTCGCTCAGCCCGAGGGTGATGCTGTAACCGGCATGAAGATGGTCCACCCTTTCTATGATATCCTGCGGTGAGAGCTTGAGGAGCTCGGGCACATCCGGGTCGTTCCGCGGAACGGAGAAGTCTTCCACTTCCGGATTCTGTGATAGCCTCAGATAGCGCTCAACGATGGTTTCGGAATCAAGGGTGTTCATCTCTTCCACGAGGGCGCTGACCCCGGTCCGTTCCTCCTGGTCCAGATGGGCGTACCCATCCCTCAGCTCTTCCGTCCGCGCACGCATGAGCGGAAGCAGTTTCGCGTGGATGAACTCGGCCAGGTGAAGGATGGACACCTGGCCTGCCCCGACGAATGTGAGAAAGTCGGTCTCATCGAGCGGCGGGATGTCGAGTCCGTAGGTTTTACATAGTACCAGGCGATGTTTTCTGTTGAATTCGTTCAGGATCGAAAAGACGTACCGCTGCTTGTAGTGTGATACCCGGCGTCCCTCCTCCATAAATGCCTGCACCTCGGGTTCTTCAAGAAAACGGACGAAATCCTGGGGACTCAGCAATCCCCGGGGGGCCCAGATCAACTGCACGTAACGGTTACGGAACCGGGCCGACAGTTCAACGCCGATGCGGACCCGGATGTCCATTATTTCGGCAGCCTCCAGCAATTCCAGCGCCACGTCGGTTCTGACGTAATTGTAATAGATGACCTTCAGCCGCCTGATTCCCTTGATCCAGGCGTCCATAATGAGATGTGTCGGGGATTTTCTCCCCTTGGTGTTCACGTCGTGAACATGGTCGTCCGTTGCGATCTGATTCCATTCCTCGGACATTTCCAGAAGGTGGTGTTTCCGCAGTTGGTCACGGATTATTCTCGGCTTACCCGACGCGGCCATGCGGAAATCATGAGCAAGTTCAAGGCGATTGCGGTAATCACCCCGGGAACGGACCAGTTTTTTCATGATCTGAATGAGAACGCGGGCCGTGTTCTTTCGAAGATGACTGTTCGCGCTGAAAAGAACCTCATCGCGCAGCGAGCGCAATGCGTTCAGCCGGTCCTTTGCTTCGCCGACCTCCAGCGAATTCAACAGGTGAATGACAGCGTAGGCGATGCGCAACTCTCTCGATGCGGCCATTTCCTTGATGCCGTGGGGATGCAGATAGGGATTGAGCAGATTTTTTATGTTCTTTCTCGACTCGTCTCTGTTGATGACTTCATTGACGATCACCAGGAGTTCATGGTCCTCCCGGTCGAAAAGGATCCATGGAATGCGTTGGGTCATTCCCTTTATTCCCCGAAATTATTTATTTATTCCTGTACTGTGTATAAAATTGCCGATGATGTCAATGATTTTTAACATTTCCGGCGGCGCGGTCCGGTTCCGGGCGGCCCGTCAGTCCCTTCGCCGTTCAATGTCGATCATATATGGGAAATGATCCGAGGGGTAGCGTCCGTTGATGTTGTCCCTGACAATACGGGTGTTGGTCACACGGAAACGGGAGCTTGTCAGGATCCAGTCCATGCGGGTGATACGGGGTGTTCCCTGAAAACCATGATGGGTATAGCTCGCGGGACCCTCGGTCCCGCCGTGACATATCCAGCTGTCGGCCATACCTGTCTCAGGGGCTGTGAGCACTTCGTGAACGGCGGAACCGGGGCCGTCGTTGAAGTCGCCCATGATGATCACCGGCGCCGTTCTCTGTGATGCCCATCGTGCGATGATGGCACCTTGCCGGAGCCGGGCGACGGGACCCATGTGGTCCAGGTGTGTGACCGCCGCCCAGAGACAGTGCGGCTCTTCTCCGCTGATGAGCTGTGCCGCGCTGAACATCCGGGGGAACGCGCTGTCCCAGTTCATGCTGAGGGACGTATGAGGTGTCTTCGACAGCCAGAATTCCTCGCCGCCGACCCGCTCAAGGGTGTCCCGCCTGATGAAAAGCGTGGGATACTGTGACCGTTCATCCATCATCCGTCCCGGTGCGTGCAGAACATAGCCGGGCAGCCGGTCCCGAAGATAGATGAGCTGATGCCGTTTTCCTTCCTGGGTTCCCAGTATGTCGGGCCGGTGCCGCACGATGAGATCGACGATCATGTCCCGGCGGTGCACCCACGCGTTCGCGTCGTCCTGGTCGTTCTCGAACCGGATATTGAAGGTCATGACTCTCATGTCACGAGTGATCCCCCGGGTTCAGTATCTCATACCATCTCAGACCGGCCGCTGTCATGCAATCGAAAAGGAACGTGGTGAAGGTCCTGAAAGGAGATTCGTATTTTGACGATTGCCGGTGTACAATAGGAGCACCATTCACCTATCGAGAAGGGCTATTCATGGGATCGCTGCTTGCCGTTGATCTGGGTGTGCGGGCCGGGCTCGCCCTCTATGGCGGTGACGGACGGCTGCGCTGGTACCGCTCACACAATTTCGGGTCCGTCCAGCGTCTTCGGAAAGGTGTGTCGCGAGTCCTGTCGGATGTACCCGATCTTGAATGGGTCATCGTTGAGGGTGGCGGTGACCTTGCCGGCATCTGGGAACGCGAGGCGCAACGGAGGAACGTATCATTCCTGACGGTGCCGGCCGAAATATGGCGGGAACGGTTTCTCCTCCCCCGTGAGCAGAGGTCCCGCGTGCTTGCGAAAACACATGCCGAGGTCATGGCACGGCGGATCATTGCGTGGTCGGGGACAAAAAGACCCACTTCGCTCCGCCACGATGCGGCGGAAGCAATCATTGTCGGTCTGTGGGGTGTGCTCGAGGTTGGGTTGCTTGATCAGCTTCCTTCGCAATTACGTCGATAGGAATGGAGAGCCCCCGAGGAACGGTTCCTGAACTGCCCGCCGGGCGTGCGCTGGTATGAGAGTTCTTTCAGCCGAAGGGTATTCGGGAATGCCGAACGTCAAACTGACACGACTTCCTTGACCGTGGGAATAATGCTTTTCAGCCGTCGCTCGATACCCATCTTCAGCGTCATCTGCGACATGGGACATCCTCTGCAGGCCCCCTGAAGTTTTACCTTTACGGTTCCGTCTTCTGTAACGTCTATCAATTCGACATCACCGCCGTCAGCCTGCAGGTGCGGCCTGATGTTTTCGATTTCTTTCTGTACCTGTTCTTTCATCGCTAACCTCCACGGTGCGCATTCTATCAAATATGAGCTAAGATATATCCTTTTCAGCGATTGTCAAATTAAAATTGCCCGGATTCCCGCTTTGCCGGCTCGAAACGTGACAGGCAGTGGCAAAGCGACAAAACGACAAAGTGACAGAGTGAACATCGTGAAACCTGTGAAAGTAAAAGTTCCTTCATTTCCCCCTTTGCAAAGGGGGATTAAGGGGGATTTTACATACGAAAATCCCTCCCGATCCCAGACCCCTGAGTTTTGTAACGAGGGCACCGTAAACCCCCGTGACATACCGGTGGAGGAAAGAGCCGTTGTGCTCTGCTGTATCCTATGATATTAAAATAAAGTTTTCCAACCGATCGGTCGCATGGAGTGATTTCATGGAGATAAGCGCCTCCTGGACAGGTACTTCCCTGCGGGACTTTCATACCGTCATCGACTGGCGTGATACCATGAACTACGCCGCCGCCCTCGACGATGACAATCCCTGCTACTTCAATGATGAGCGGCCCGAGGGGGTCCTGGCGCCCCCGCTCTATGCCGTCGCCCTTACCTGGCCCGTTTCCGAGAAGATCTGGGAATTTATCGAGGCGGAAAATTTTCCCGTTGAACTGCTTGCAACCCAGGTCCACTATACGGAGCACCTGCATTTCTACCGGCCCCTGGCACCGGGTGTTGCCCTGACCATCAGGGGGAACATAGCGGCCATCCTGCCCCACCGGGCGGGAACTCATGTGGTGATACGATTCGACGGTCTTGATGAAGCCGGTGAACGCATCTTTACGGAACATATCGGGGCCATGCTGCGGGGCGTTCGCTGCATCGACGGCGAGCGTGGCCGGGAGGACCTTCCCGCGGTCCCGCGCTGTGACGGGATCAGCGGTGAACCCTGCTGGGAGGAAACGGTTCACGTTCATGCCCTCTTTCCCTTCCTTTACGATGGTTGTTCACGGATCTTCTTTCCCATCCACACCTCAAGGAAATTTGCCCGACAGGTGGGGTTGCCGGGCATCATCGTGCAGGGGACGGCGACCCTTGCCTTGGCGGTCCGTGAGATCATCCGGCGCGAGGCCGGGGGAGACCCGCGGCGCCTGCGGTCCCTGTCGTGCCGGTTTACCGGAATGGTATTACCCGGCACCGATATCATTGTCCGGCTCCTGGAACGAAAAAGGACGCAAGGGGCGACGGAATTGTTCTTTGCCGTTCTCGATCAGGATTGCCGGCAGGCGATCAGCGGGGGGTACGCATCTCTGACGGATTGAGTGAGATCACAGGCGGAATCCGGCCGGAGAAGGGGCTGATCGTGACAGAGGCTCCCTGCGTCACAGGAGCCCTGTCCATCCAAGGAAAAGGAGGGAAGGTATGGCACGTGAATATGTGAGACTCCCGTTGCTGAACTCCTATATAGAGCACTGGGCCCGCGAGACGCCTCATCGAGCGGCCATGATCCAGCACGAGGACGGAAGGTCCTTCACTTACAGCAAATTCCTCAAATTCATTGATTATTTCGCCCTGCGACTCCTCGACATGGGGATCGAAAAAGGTGATCGGGTTGCCACCCTTCTCGTCCTGATCCCCGAACATGTCATGCTCATGTATGCCTGTTTCAAGATCGGGGCCATTCTCGCGCCTCTCGATGTCCGTCTCAAGGATGATGAGGTGGTCCGCGACCTGAAGAAGATCCGTCCCAAGGCCTTTTTCTTCCTGGGGAATACGCCTGTCCGTGACTTCCGGGATGCCGGCAGGGCGGTGCGGGATGCCTGCCCGGATGTGAGACATCTTGTTCAGGTCACCCCTGACCCGAAACCGGGCGACATTATGGACGGTGCCTTCGGTATCACGGAAATGATGGATAAAAAACGGATCGTCTATCTGATGCTGAAAGAACTTCTGACACACCGTCTCCAGGTGGCCGCGCGTGAGATCACGCCGAAGACACCGGCCCTCATCATTTATACAACGGGAACCACCGGCGAGCCGAAACCGGCGCTTCTCAGCCATGAGAACATTATCGTTCAGAATGAGATACTGGCCCGGGGAGCGGAGATGGAAGATGATGCCCGGATACTGATCAACCTGCCGCCCAGCCATGTGGGCTGTGTTACGGAAGGGTTCATGACAACCATGTTCGTCGGCGGCACGGCGGTTCTTCTGAGAATATTCGATGTGAAGCATACCCTGGAGGCCATCGAAAAGCACCGGGTGAACGCTTTCGGCCAGATCCCCACCCAGTACCGGATGCTCTGGGCTCATCCCGATTATGAGCGCTATGACCTGAGCAGTCTGAAATTTGTTATCTATGCGGGTTCCGCCGTTGATGTCGGATTTTTGAAAAAACTGTCCTCCATGGCGCCCAAATTCGGTACCGGTATCGGTATGACGGAAAACGCGGGATTTGCGACTTTCACTCCCCAAGGGATCTCCATCGAGGAGATGGCGGGACAGGTGGGGCGTTCGTTCCCGGACCTGGCGGAAGTGTCGGTCCGCGCCCCCATGAACGTGGACGGGACTGCGGGGCTGGAACTGCCCGACGGAGAGATCGGAGAGATCTGCTATCATCCGCCCATCGTGTTCCCGGGGTACTACGATCAGCCGGAAGAAACGGCAAAGGTCATATCCCGCGAAGGGATCCTGTATACGGGGGACCTGGGCTATTTCAAGGATATGGGTTCCTACCGGGCCCTGTATCTTGCCGGGAGGCGAAAGTTCGTCATTAAACAAAAAGGGTACAATGTCTTCCCCGATGAGGTGGAAGCGTATATCGCGGAACTTGAAGGGGTCGATGCCGTTGAGGTCATCGGCATGGAGCACCGGTTGTTCGACGAGGGCATTTTTGCCTTTGTTCGGCCAAAGCCAGGGGCTCAACTATCTCCCGAGACGGTGATGGAGCATTGCTCCGGGATAGCCGCCTACAAGCGGCCACAGCATGTGGAGATATGGCAGCCGGGAGAAATGTTTCCCCTGACCCGCAGCACCAAGGTGGACAAACTGGAATTGAAGAAGATCGCCGAACCGGTCATTGAACAGTTGCGCCGGGAAGGGAAATGGGATGCCCGGGAACAATGAATCGGGACCATTGCCGGCCGCAGGTGCATACTGCATAAAAATGTAGATTTTCCGGCGTTCTTCTGATAACGTGTCGCAACAAATTACTGTATTTTCAATGAATAATGCATGAACTGCCGGTAACGGAAAGTATCCTGGACATCGTCCTGAAACACGGTGAAGCTCATAAGGTAAAGAAGATCGTCGGCGTCGGTCTGCGGATCGGTGAAATGAGCGATCTCGTTGACGAGTGGATCCAGAAATACTTCGACTACCTGAGCAAGGGGACGATCGCGGAAGGGGCAAAGCTCGACATTGAGAGGGCCCCCGTGAAATTCACCTGTAATGCCTGTGGTGCCACCTTTCAGGTGGATATACGGACGATACAAAAGGTGATATGCCCGGAATGCGGAGGGGAGAAGCATCGTCTCGTCTCGGGAAGAGAGTTTTTTATTAAAAATATCGCGGTGATATGATGGAAGAAGTACGGCTCATCGAGGTCAAGGAAGAGATCATGGCCGATAACACGGCCGCTGCGGACGAGTTGCGGGAGAGTCTTTCCCGAAAGGGGGTGTTCCTGCTGAACCTGATGTCTTCTCCGGGGGCGGGGAAAACGAGTCTTGTCGTGCGGACGATCCGGGCGCTGAAGGATACCTTCCGGATCGGTGTCATCGAGGGAGATATAGATTCGACGGTGGATGCCCAGACGGTCATGGCGGAAGGGGTGCCGGCGGTGCAGCTCAGAACGGGGGGGTTCTGCCACCTTGATGCCGCCATGGTCGGCAAGGCCCTGGATGCCATGCCGCTCGACGACCTCGACCTGATCATTATTGAGAATGTGGGAAACCTGGTCTGTCCGGCGGAGTTCGATACAGGCGCCCGGCTGAACGTCATGATCCTCAGCGTTCCCGAGGGTGATGACAAACCGCTGAAATACCCCCTGATGTTCACAATTTCCCAGGTACTCCTGGTGAACAAGATAGATTATCTCAAGTATGAAGAAGCATTCGACATTCGGGTGTTGCGCGAACGGGTGTTCAATCTGAATCCCACCATGGAGATATTTGAAATATCCTGTAAAACGGGAGAAGGGTTCGGTACGTGGATAAACTGGTTGGCGGAACGGATCACCCCGCCGGCCCTGTCTGCGGATGACGCGGCACCTTCACCGGGAGCGGCGGGATAGTTTTCACGTCTCTGCCACCGGGGTGTATGATTTTTGGTAACCGCCTCGAAAGAGATGCAATGCCGGGCAGCGGGTCGTCGACCGGTATTCCGATCCGGGCGGAAAGGGCGGAACAATGAGTGTATACGAGCGGCTTCAGATACTCCTTGATTCTCATCCTTCCAGTGCCCCCAAATCCAAGCATTTCGACGAGATCCTGAGGATCCTTTTCACTCCCGATGAGGCCGCGCTGGCCCTCTCCATGAACTTTTCGCCCCGGTCCACCGATTCCATTGCCGCTAAAGCGGAGATACCGTTGGATGAAGCGGAGGCGCTGCTTGAGTCGATGGCTGAAAAAGTGATTATCTTCAGTCGCGAGAAAGACGGGCGGAAAGAATACGGACTCATCCCCACCATTCCCGGCCTGTTCGAATTTCCTTTCATGCGGGGTGGCGGAACGGAAACCCTTGAGCGTCTCGGCGAACTCTGGCACGACTATCACCGTGAAGCCCTCGGAAAGGCCTTTGCCGGGAGCGCGACGCCGCTTGCCCGGGTCATTCCCGTCGAAAAGGCCCTGGATACGGAAATTCAGGTCCATCCCTATGAAGAGGTGGCGGTGCTTATCGAGAAGGCCGATTATATCGCTCTGGCCCAGTGCGCCTGCCGTGTCAGTGTCGGCAAATGCGATGCTCCAAGGGACACCTGCCTGATCTTCGGGGCACCGGCGCGGTTCCTTGTGGAAAAGGGATACGCCAGAAAGATCACCAGAGCGAAAGCCCTCAAGGTCCTCGATCGGTCCGAGCGGGCGGGGCTGGTCCATACCAGCAACAACAGCGCCGACCGGGCCGGTTTTATCTGTAACTGTTGTTCCTGCTGCTGCACCCTCCTTCGGGGACTGACGGAACTCGATCTCCCCAATGCCATCGGACGCAGCGGGTTCCAGGCGCTCGTTGACCCGGAAAAATGCAACGGCTGCGGTATCTGTTCCGACGAACGATGCCCGGTGGGCGCTGCGGTCATCGAAGAAGAGACGGCGCTGGTCGATGGTGAACGCTGCATCGGCTGCGGGCTTTGCGTGTCGACCTGCCCCACGGAGGCGATCAGTCTTGTGAGAAGAAGCAGGCAGCCCGATATTCCGGGGACGATGGAGGAAATGGGGATGGCAGTCCTCAGTGAGAAGGGAAAACTTGAAGCCTTCATGAACGTCATGAACACGTGAAAGGGTAACTGGTGACGGTTGTTCGGGTGTATGCCCGGGTAACTTTTCGTCCTGTCTCGACAATCAGGACCAATACGACCTCTGAGCCGCCTCGAAGAAGGCGGTTTCGAAACCTGGCTCCCCGTTCCATTGGAAATCCCTGTTATGGTTGAACAAAAAAGAGAGGCCGCGTCACCCGGCGGCGGTCCGGACCTGATCGCCGGGATCGCCGCCGCCGTTGCATGCCGCATCCTTCTGAACACGGCGCGCCGGTTCCTCTATCCCTTCGCACCTGTCCTGAGCCGGGGGTTGGGGGTCCCCCTTACGGCGATCACCTCCCTCATCGCCGTCAATCAGGCGACGGGGATCATGGGGCCTCTCTTCGGTCCCCTGGCTGATCGATGGGGCTATCGACGCATGCTCGTCGCCGGAATGGGGATCCTTGCGGTGGGAATGCTTGCGGGCGGGATCCTCCCCCTCTATGGTATCGTCGTGCTCTCATTGTTCATGGCGGGTCTCGGCAAGAACATTTTCGACCCCGCCATTCAGGCCTATGCGGGAACCCGGGTTCCCTTCCATCGCCGGGGAGCCGTTATCGGGATCATGGAAACGTCCTGGGCGGGAAGCACCCTGATCGGCATTCCCTTGATCGGGTTCCTCATGGAGGCGGAAGGATGGCGCTCTCCCTTTTTTGCCCTGGGGAGCCTGTCTCTGGTGGGCATGGTGCTGATCGCCCGGCTCATTCCCCGTGATCCCACCGGCCGCGGTCGATCCGGTCCACCTCTGACGGTGTGGCAGGCATGGCGAATGCTCGGCGGAGAACGAGCGGCCCTGGGACTTATGGGATTCGCCTTTTTCGTCAGCGCCGCCAATGATAATTTCTTTGTCGTTTACGGCGCCTGGCTTGAGAGCGCCTTCGGGCTGAGCATCGTGACCCTGGGGGTGACGGCCATGGTCATCGGTGTGGGGGAGCTGCTCGGTGAGGGCATCACGGCAACCCTGTCGGACCGGCTTGGCCTGAGACGATCCGCCACGATCGGGCTTGTCCTTTCGGGTATCAGCTATGGCGTCCTTCCCTCCATGGGAGGGACCCTGCCGATGGCGCTGGTCTCGCTTTTTGTTGTGTTCCTGACCGTTGAATTTGCCATCGTAACGGCCCTCTCTCTGTCCACGGAGGTCCTGCCCGGCGCCCGGGCCACCATGATGTCCGGATATGTGGGGGCCGCGGGTCTGGGGAGGATTTTCGGCGCCCTCTCTGGAGGGCCCGTCTGGCTCCTTGGCGGCATCGATGCCATCGCCGTTGTCTCGGTTGTTCTGACCGGGATGGCGCTCCTTTGTCTCCGGCTGGGATTGCGGGGATGGCCCCGCTGAAACGGCCGTGGGCCGTGGATGAAAAACAGGAATGACAAATTGTTCAGCAGTTACAAAGGCATTGACAATTTATCGGAAATATCTTAGTTTCAACCCTGCGACTGTGCGGGGCGTGATTCAACGGGTCGATTTGAAAACGCTGTCGGTGTTGAGAATATCTTCAAAAGAAAGGAGAGAAGAGGTATGGGAAAAAGGAGGTATGCAGTACTCATTATAGTGGCGATCGTAGCAATGTCGATGGTTTTTGCCGGTCCCTCCTTTGCGGCGAAGAAACAGTTCTTCGCCATTGTGACCGGTGGAACCGGTGGAACCTACTACCCGCTCGGGGGGGTCCTGGCCCAGGCATTGTCAAACAAGGTCCCTGATATCATCATTACCGCCCAGTCGGGAAATGCGTCCGTGGCGAACTGTAACCTGATACGGGAGCACCAGGTCGAATCCGCTTTCGTACAGAACAATGTCGCCTTTGCAGCCTTTACGGGAACAGCCCAGTTCGACGGGAACCCCGTCAAGAATCTCCGGGCGATCGCGTCGCTCTATCCTGAAACGATCCAGATCGTCGCCCGGGCCGACGCGGGCATAAAAGACATAATGGACATCAAGGGTACGAGGCTGGTGCCCGGTGACAGAGGAAGCGGCACGGAAGTCGACTGCCTGAACGTGCTCAAGGGTGTCGGGCTGGCCTATGAAGATTTCTCGAATGTCGACTGGCTCAGTTTCACCGGAGCATCGCAGCGTCTGAAAGACAAACAGGCCGACGTGGCGTTCATCACGGCCGGCTGGCCGACGGCAGCCATCACCGAGCTGGCCACGACGTCAGACATCGTTATGGTACCCCTGGATGATGCCACCATAGCGAAGCTGGTTAAGATGTTCCCCTTCTATGCCAAGGTTGTGATCCCGGCCGGAACGTACAAGGGTGTTGATGTCGACACGCCGGCAATTACAACCATGGCCCAGTGGGTTGTCGATGCGCAGGTGCCGGAATCCATCGTGTACGACCTGACCCGGGCCCTCTGGGAACCGGGGAAATTCGTGCTCCGCAAGGCCGGTACTGATGCCGCCGATGCACCGAGCGGCGCGGAACTGATGGCCGCCGCCCATGCCAAGGGCAAGGACGTTACACTGGCCACCGCTCTTGACGGTGTGGCAATTCCGCTGCACCCCGGAGCAATGAAGTATTACAAGGAAAAAGGCCTGATCAAGTAGCAGCGGGAAGCTCCATGCATACAGAGAAAACTGGGCACCGAGCCCTTCGGTGCCCAGTTTGTATCATGAAGGGGGTTGTCCTCCTTGTTCTTGTCGCCTTTGCCGCCGTCTCCTTCATACCCGTGTCCGTTCTTGAAATACGGGCGGAAAAAACGGGGAAAACGGTGTTTGCCCGGCTCGTATCTCCGGGAGACGCCGTCTGCGTGGGCTATACCCACTCCGTTGAGTTCTGCCCTGTTCGGGATTACTTTACGATAGACGAAGAACTTCGTTTTGTGCTCCGCGAAACGACCTTCTCTTCCTGCAATACGGGACTTCCCGTATCGCTGGCGGAAGGAGAAACCTTCCATGTCGAAGAGGGGTGCTTTCGCATCGCTCACATGAACAGGGTCGAACCCGCCCTTTCATTGTGGGTCGACGAAAAATACGGTAATACGCTTGAGATCGAAGGTGATCGCCCGATCGAACTTCCCGCCCTGGCGGGGAATGCCCTGTTGTCGATAGCGGTTAAAAAAATGTCACTTGCCGCCTATGCCCGCCTGCGGGCGGGAATCTATGTGTTTGCAAAAGGAATCGAGCGTTATGGATACTGAAAAAAAGGTGATGCCTCAACCGGACACAGACGACGAGATACAGCAGATAGCGAAATACGATCCTGAATTCCGCTTTCGCCAGCTCTCCGGTTTTGCCATGCGGCTTGCCTTTGTGATGACGCTGATCCTGTCCATATTTCATATCTATACCGCCGGATTCGGGGTCCTGCAGGAATGGCGGCACCGGGCCTTCCACCTCGCTTTCGTCCTTCCCCTGGTCTTCTTTTACTATTCGATCAGGAAGGAGGGGACGGATACGGGGAAACATCTCGTCTATGATATTCTGTACGGTATTTTCGGAAGTGCCCTCTTTGCGTCCATCTTTCGCGAGGTCCTGGATCTGAATCCCTTCACCACAACTCTCATGGGATGCCTGGTTTTTTTCTTCATATTCTATTTCAAGAGACGTGTCTTTCTGAAACACCATCTGTTCGTCTACCTGGATTTCGTTATTTTCACCGGCATGGGAGCTGCCCTTGTCTATGGTGGATACCTGTCGGCACACTTCATTCATTTCTCGGAGGTGTTCCGGGACCCGAATCCGACACTTCTCTTCTGGAGCGTTCTTCTCTTTGGTATCTTTGTGACCATCACCCTGCTTTTCTTCACGCAATGGGCACGGTCTTTCTATGCCATTATCCGACGGGGGAAATTACGGTATGATCCGGATCACCTGCCCTATTTCGATGCCGTCTATGCCCTGCTGGCCTGCGCCGTTTCACTCTACATATTTCTCGAGTTCAACAGTCTTGTTTTTCGTGCCGGACTCCCCCTTCCGACCGATCTGATCGTGGGGGGATTCGCCATACTCCTGGTGCTTGAGGGGGCGCGCCGCAGCATCGGTCCTCCCCTGCCGATCATTGCCATAATCGTTCTCATCAACTGTTATCTGGGGCCCTATTTTCTCGATGTTCCGGGACTTTCCTTTTTCGCCCACCGGGGATACTCAATTGACCGCATCATCGAACACATGTATCTCGGTACCGAGGGTATCTTCGGCATTCCCCTCGGCGTGGTCGCCACCTTCGTGTTTCACTTTGTCCTCTTCGGCATCTTCATATCAAAGACGGGACTGGGCCAGCTTTTTATCGATCTCGCCATGGCCCTCGCCGGCGGAACCGTCGGAGGGCCTGCCAAGGTTTCCGTCATCTCCAGTGGTTTTCTCGGTTCCATAAACGGAAGTTCGATCGCCAATACGGTCACGACGGGTGCCTTTACCATTCCCCTCATGAAGCGCGTCGGGTACGCCCCCCGCTTTGCCGGCGCCGTGGAAGCAGCGGCCTCCACGGGAGGACAGTTGATGCCGCCGATCATGGGAGCGGCCGCCTTCATCATGGCCGAGTTCCTGTCAATACCATATATCAAGATTGCCGCCGCCGCCATTATTCCCTCATTCCTGCATTTTTTCGCCGTTGGAACCATGGTGCATTTCGAGGCCCTGAAGCAGGGGTTGATGGGTCTTCCCAAGGAGGCCCTGCCGCGGGTCAGCGAGGTCCTGAAAGAACGGGGGCTCCTGGTCATGCCGCTCCTGGTGATCGTTTTTCTGCTTATTTCGGGGAGCAGTCCCTTCCTTGCCGCCTTCTGGGGCATTATCTATTCCGTTGCCGTCGGGCAGATCCATCGACGAACCGTGCCATTTCTGATCCCGGTCCTGCTGTCCGTCCCCTCCGTTCTTGTGCGCCTGGACCCCTTCCATTATTCACCGCTGGTCATGGTCATATGGGCGGGGCTCGGCCTTTCCGGGTTCCTGTATCTTTTCCGAAAAACAGACCTCATGACCTGGTTGCTGGGTGTGCTTGCGACGGCGCTCCTGAGCGTGCTGCTCCTGTGCGGGATCGAAGCGTCGCTCTGTGCCTTCTGGGCGAATATGGCGGTCATCGGCGCCGGTGTCTTTTACAGCGACAGCAGGATGAAAATTCCCGACATTCTCAACACATTGGAACTGGGAACAAAGAACGCCCTCGCCATCGGCGCGGCCTGTGCCTGCGTGGGGTTCATCGTCGGTGCGACCACCCTGACGGGGCTGGGATTGAAATTCGCCGCGGCCGTCATTGAACTTGCCCGCGGGGTGGCCATCTTTATCAACAGTATCGATATCCTGCATCTCATCACCCTTCAGGGGACGACCCTGTTCTTTACCCTCGTGTTCACGGCCATCTCCTGCTTTATCCTGGGTATGGGTATCCCCACGACGGCCCAGTACATCATCGCCTCGATGATCGCGGCACCGGCTCTTCTGGAATGGGGAATACACCCCCTCGTGTCCCACATGTTCGTTCTTTTTTACGCCGTTCTCGCCGACGTGACACCGCCGGTCGCCCTGGCGGCTTACGCGGCATCGGGTATCTCTGGTGGTGATCCGTTCCGGACCGGCTTTACGGCCTTCAGCCTTTCCCTGGCGAAGGTCTATGTACCGTTTGCCTTCGTCTACTCACCCATCATCCTGTGGCTTCCCCGCCTGCTCGATCCATCGGCACCCTTTGACTTCACGCACTTCGCATTTATCGTCGGTACGCTGGTTCTCGGTGTTATCGCCCTGGGCGCAACGATCATCGGGTATTTCAGGGATAAATCGACGAGACCGGAACGACTCATAACCGGTATCGCGACGATCTGCCTCTTTTCAAACGCACCCAACCTCAATATTGCCGGCTTCTGTATGCTTGCGCTCGTCTATCTCCTGCAGAGGCGCAGAAAGAAAAAGAACTAAAGGAGTACAGATACCATGAAAAACAGAAAGATACGGGTTATCCATTACGGCCTGGGACCCATCGGCATTGAAACGGCGCGGTATGTTCTGACGAAGGAATCCATGGAAATCGTCGGTGCCGTGGACATATCCAAGGACATGGTCGGCAGGGACCTGGCCGACCTGCTCGGTACCGGCGAGCCTTCGGGGGTCATCGTGACCGACAACGCGAGCAATCTGCTGTCACGGGTGCCGGCCGACGTGGTGATCCATACGGCCGGCTCACGGATCAAAAATATTTTTCCACAGCTCGTGGAAATCATTGAAACAGGAAAGAACATCGTTTCCTCTGCGGAAGAACTGCTCTTTCCCTCGGAAGAAAATGTCGGTCTTGCTGACCAGCTCAATGAAATGGCTACGAATCGCGGTGCAACGATCCTGGCGACGGGCGTGAACCCCGGTTTCGTCATGGACGCCCTTCCCCTTTTCATGACCGGGGCCTGTCAGGATGTTAAAATTATCCGCGTGGAGCGTATTGTGGACGCGGCAACCCGCCGCTATCCCCTGCAGAAGAAGGTCGGTGCGGGCATGACTCCGGAGGTCTTCCGGGCCAAGGTGCAGGAAAAGGCAATGGGTCATGTAGGGCTGACGGAATCACTGCGACTTGTCGCCTTTCACACGAACATGGAGCTTGATGAGATCAGGGAGACCATCGATCCCGTCATGACGGAAAAGGCCGTAAAGACCGATTATTTTGAATTGCAGCCCGGAGACATTGCGGGCATAAAAAATGTCGCCCTGGGCATGAGAGGCGGCGAAGCGGTGATCACTCTCGATCTGAGGATGTATATCGGGGCCGAGGACCCGCACGATGCCGTATATATCGACGGCACACCGCCGGTGAATCTCCATATCGACGGGGGTATCGCCGGCGACAAGGCCACGGCGGCCATACTGGTAAATTCCATACCGGCCGTTATCAATTCCCGTCCCGGACTCGTCACGGTGAAGGACCTTCCCAGTCCCCACTTTGAGCCATAGCATCGGCGGCTGAAAAAGCATCCCACCCGTTCCCGGCATGCGGATGAGCATGGCGGGAATCATGGAGGGGACGGAGAGGAATAGAATGTTTGCGAAGCCAGTTCTTCGTAAAGCCGGATACCGATGCTCAGCCCCAGGTCAATGAAATCAGGACCGTACTCCTTTCCCGTGGCCGTTCTGAAGGTGCCCCTGATCTTTTCTATTCCCTTCAATCCGGGAAGAAAGTGCTCCAGCAGTTTTTCCATGGGAATGTTCAGGGGAGTTACGATATCCCATATCATTTCGGTGAAATTATCGGGACCCCACCGGAATTTATCGGCGTCGTACAGGGCGCCGGACAGGAGCTGCGCGGCAGGTTCCTCGGGACGGCTGTAAGGCTGAAAGGCTTCGTGTTTTTCAATGGCGGCCGTTATGGCCTTCCGCTCCGATCCGGTGATATCGAAGTCTTTCAGAAGCCTGTCGGTTTCCTCCGCTCCCGCCTGGGCATGGGAAGGTTCCGATCGCTTGATGTCGTGAAAGAGACCCGACAGATGTGACAGGCAGAGGAGACGCTCGACGTTCACAGGTGGTGAAATGGCCGGGGCTTCGATGAGAATGATCGCCCCGGCGTCGACGGCGACTTTCCGCGCATGGGAGATGCCGTGTCCGTAAGACCCGATACGGTCAAGTACGATCTTCTCACCGGCCCTGACCAGGGGGTGCGTTTCAAAGGACCGCAGGGACCGTTCAACATCATCGGCTTTCTCCCGGTAAAAACGGGGGACATGGAGGGAGCGGGCGATATTTTCGGAGATCATTCGTGCCTGTGCGACCAGTTCTTCATTCATGATCCGGCGCCTTTTTGCAGTTACAAACTCGCAAGAGTGTCAGGGGTATAAAGGCTTCGCAACGAAGCCCCCGGGTTTTTGCAAAGTCGTCGATCTGCATGCATAAAAGCTTGCACAGGACACCCCGTTCGTCAATGGGAAATTTCCTGAAATGCTCAGCCGGGCCGGTCCCCGGGGTGAGCTCTTTCGAGAGAACCTGTCACGGGCTTTCCCGGTCGACCCCGGCAAGAACTGATTCACCGAGCTTCCGCCCTTTTGTTTCCGCCGCCCGCCCTGCGACAGCGAGAAGGGCGTTAAGGTCCTCCGCCATGTCCCGCAGTTCCGCGCTGTCCGAACGGGGAAACTCGTTCCTGAATGCTGCTATCCGTTCCTGGAACGTCCGGGCCGCCGTCCTGAAGAAAAGCGTGAGTGAGAGCCGTTCTCCGGCGTTCCTCCACCCGTCGAGCAGCCGCGCTGCCTCCCGCGCGAGGATCCTGAGGGAATCAATGTAATATCGCAATTCGCCGAGCGGTCCCTTCGCCCTGTCCATATCCGCCGCCTCTATTGCCAATACCCCCGCGAGGAGTTTCAATTGGTATTCCATGGCGCCCAGGACCGGCCCCATGGTGAGAATGTCTTCATACTCCCTGAGAGGAACGACCATGTCCTCGTAGGCGGTACCTGCAGGTCCCAGGACGGCGTCGGCGGTAACCGGGCAGTCATCGAGTATGATACCGCCGTGTGGTGACGGGCGCAGGAAGGGTAGATCAAGAGGGGGTGTCGGCGAGAGTCCCGGTGTTTCCCGGGGAACGAGGAATGCCGTGCATCGGTTTTTTCCGCCCTCCACGGCTGTGACGGCGATGATGATGAAAAGATCGGCGATGGGCCCGTTCGTCAGGTAGGTTTTCTCACCGGTTATTACGAAGCCTTCTTTATGCCGTCGAGCCTTCGTTTTCAGATGTTTCGGGTGTGCGCCGGTTCCCGGTTCCGAGACCGCCAGACAGGCCGTGGCGCCGCCCCGGGCGAGGCCGGGGAGTAGCAGTTCCTTCTTCCCCTCGTCGGCAACGCGGGCGATGATGCTCCCCGCCGTTATCTGATGTATCAGCCAGGATACGGCGATCCCGAGATTGTGTCCCTCCCGGACCAGGGCTTCCCCGGCACGCGAAACAGCCTGCAAGGAACCTCCCATGCCCCCGAATCGCTCCGGGACCGAGAGACCGAGAAGACCCTCTTCGCCCATCGCCTTCCAGACAGAGAAGGGGAACTCCACACTCCCGCGGAGGTCCCTGTCGGCGATGTACGCGGCGGCGAACCGTGAAAACATCTTCTCCATATCGTGAGACCGGTCGCTGGGCCTGTCGTTCATCGTCCCTCCTTGTGTCATTCAGTTCCAGTGAATGGTCCGACGACCGCTATGTGCCACAGTTGTTCCCGTTTGTCAAAGCCTGTCGATCGCGATTTCCCATGAGTCGTTTCATCGTTGCATGACGGGGCGATGAGTGGTACTCTCTTCGGCACACGCATAAAAGGAGGAAATACCATGAACGTGACGGGAAGGGGCACCGGTTCGTGTATCGCCGTCCTTGATGTGGGAAAGACCAATCAGAAACTGCTGATCTATGACGATTCGCTTACTGTTATCGACTCAAGCTACGAAACCTTTCAGGATCATGATGTTGACGGCATCCAGTGCGAGGGTGTGACCGCCATTGCCGACTGGTTTCAGGAAACCCTCGGCGTGATGGGCCGGCGGCATGACATCGGGGCGATATCGGTCACGTCGCACGGAGGAGCATTCGTGTGTCTTGATGAAGAGGGTAACATAACACTGCCGGTCGTGTCATATACCTACGATCCCGGTGAAGAGTTCCACAGGAGGTTTTTGCACGTCTGCGGAGACGCCCGCACACTGCAACGCGAGACGGCGACGCCCGATTATCCCGGACTAGGCTGCCTCGGAAAGGGGATATACTTCGCTAAGGAGCATTTCAAGGAAGAATTTCAAAAGACCAGAGCCATCCTGAACCTGCCCCAGTATTTCGGCTATGTGCTGACGGGGGAAAAGGCCGTTGAACATACCTATCTGGGATGTACCACCTTCCTCTGGAATTTCGATGCCATGGAGTGGTCTCCCGTGGTTGATGCCCTGGGGATCAGGGATGTCCTGCCCGCGAGGATCGCGCGTCCCTGGGATGTGCTGGGAAGGCTGAGCCCCGCCGTGGCCCGGAAAACGGGTCTCAGCGAGAATGTCCGGGTGACCGTGGGAATTCACGATTCAAACTCGGCGCTCCTACCCTATCTGATCACCAAGAAGGATCGTCCCTTTGTTCTCAATTCAACGGGGACCTTCTGCGTCGAGATGCATCCGGCGGAGCGGGTGTACTTCAGCGATGAAGAACTAGGGAAATTTGTCTTTTACAATCTGGATGCCTTCTCACATCCCGTCAAGACGGCCCTCTTTCTGGGCGGCATGGAATTCGACATTTATACGGGGATCCTGGCCGGCGTTCATGGCGGCACGCCCTTCCCGGCTTTCCGTGAGGACCTCTACCGCGGTGTTCTGTCGGACCGGAAGCTCTTTATCATTCCCGGCGGGGTGACGGGGGGCGGCATGTTCCCTGACTCGGAGGCCCGCATCATCGAGAACGACATCGTCCATACCTTTGACGAGGTGATCGCGGGCGTGAAACAGCCGGCCTTCTTCGGGGATTTCGAACAGGCCTACGCGGTTCTCAACATTTCGATCGCTATTGAGACGCAGGTCGCCATGGAGCGGGTGGGACTGACGGAGGGGATGGAGATCTTCATCGAAGGAGGGTTCAGAAAGAACGATTCCTATCTGGCGCTGCTCTCGGCCATGAATCCCCGGTCGAGATTGTTTCTGACGAACCTTGACGAGGCGACGTCCTTCGGCGCCGCGATCCTGGGCAAATGCGCCCTGGAGAACACGTCGCCCGATGCCCTGGGCCACCTCTTTGAAATAGAGACCCAGGAAATCGCGTGGCGGGAACTTCCGGAGATCGATGCCTATCGGGAGGCCTTTCTCGGTTTTACCGGGTAGCTGATGGATCGTGATTCGTGATCCGGGATTTGAAAGTAACAGATCCGCATTTTCTCAGGTGTTGAAGCCGAACTGTTAAGCCTGTCAGAAAAGTTCGGGGCAGGCGTAACAGAGATTTATAAGAAGAGACCGAAAAGATAGAACAAAAACAGGAATAAAGGAGGACATCAATGATAGGGGATTATGAAAGCGAGCCGCGGGCCCTTCCCGAAGGCATCGACATGGAGAACCACGTCATCGCCACCTACTACTCGGCGTGGCCGGCAGACTGGAACCTTGACCAGATGGCACCCATACTGTCAATCGAGCAGTCCACGGGGACCTTTGAACCGATGCCCGGTGAGACGCCGGAGCTGCGAAGAAATCACCTGGCCAAGGTGATTGGCGTCTATGAGGCTCCCTATTACGAGCACAGCATAGAACCGGAAATTACCGAACGGCAGTACATAATCCAGATAGCCTTTCCGGCGGTCAACATCGAGAATCAGCTTCCCATGCTGATGACGACCTGCGTGGGGAACATCAGTCTCGCGAAAAAACTGAAGCTGCTGGAACTGAGAATACCAAAGGTCATCCTTGACGGATACCAGGGACCGAAATTCGGCATAGAGGGCGTGTACGAACTTCTGAACGTCGAGCTCGGCTCCAGGCCCCTGCTGAACAACATGATAAAGCCCTGCACGGGATATTCCGTGGAGGTCGGTGCGGAACTGTTCTACCAGGCGGCCCTGGGCGGCGCCGATGTCATCAAGGATGACGAGCTGATCGCGGACATGGCGTTCAATCATGCCGTCGACCGGGTCACGGCATACATGGAAAAGGAACGGAAGGTCTTCGAGGAAACGGGCGAGCACACGCTCTATGCCGTCAATGTGACGGGGCGGCTTCCGCACATGCTGGAAACGGCAAAGCGCGTCATCGAGGCCGGCGGGAACTGTCTCATGGTGAATTACATTGCCGTGGGGCCGGAAGCGATGCGGGCGCTGGCGGAAGATCCCGACATCAACGTTCCCATCCTGGCCCACCAGGATGTGGCGGGCGCCTACTTCATGTCGCCCTTTAACGGGGTTTCTTCGCCGATCATGATGGGAAAGATACCGCGCCTCGCCGGGGCGGATATCATCGCCTTTCCCTTTGCTCTCGGCGGCAAGGCGACCTACCTTCACGAACGCTATTCGACGGTCGCGCGCTGTCTCACCTATCCCTTCGGCGCCCTCAAGCCGACCATGCCCATGCCCGGCGGCGGCCTGACCCCGGCAAACGTGCCCGAAGCGGTGCGGGAGCACGGGATCAATTTCATTATCGGGGCCGGCGGGGGTATTCACGGTCATCCGCAGGGACCGGTCGCGGGCGCGCGGGCCTTCCGGCAGGCGATCGACGCCGTCATGAAGGGGATCCCTGTTGAGGAATATGCGAGTGATCATGAAGAATTGTCCGTCGCCCTGGGGAAGTGGCCGAAGTTCACCATTTTCAAAACGGAGTAAGGTGAAGGATCACGTTGATCGAACAAACCGAGCGCCGCGTTTCGGTACGGGCGGCGAGTGCAGTGGAGGAAGCGGGTGAGCACGGTTCATTTTGTCCGTCACGGCCAGGGAACGCTTGACGGGGGCCGGTACGACCGCCTGTCGGAGCTTGGGGCCCGACAGGCGGAAATGCTGGGAAAATTCTGGGCGGCGCGGAAGGTGCCGCTTGATCATGTCTATTCGGGTACCCAGGATCGGCACCGCCAGACGGCATCGATCGTGGCGGACCATTATCGCAGGGCCGGGCTGGTGTTTCCTCCGGTCATGTCCGATGAGCGGTTCAATGAGATCGATTCCCTCAATATCCTGGAAGAACTCATACCGCTCCTCGCGAAGGAAAACGGGCGTTTCACCGAGCTGATGGAACGGACCAGGAAGGCCCTGCAGGTGAACGCCGCCGATAAGATACTCCTCTTCGACCGGCTGATGAAAATGGTCATGAACGCCTGGATGGAGGGAACCTGTGCCTCTTACGGGGGCATGTCCTGGGAAGAATATCGCTCGCGGGTGCTCGATACGCACCGGGACCTGGTACGCTGCGGTGATGGATCGCGCGTTGCCGTCTTCACATCGGGCAACCCCATCGGCATCTATATCGGAAAGGCCCTCGAGCTGACCGACGCGAAGATGCTCCAGGTGGTCCATACCCTTTTCAATACGAACGTCACGTCCTTTGTTCTTCGGGATTCAACCGTCACCCTCACGACCATGAATGACGTCTCCCACCTCGACAAGGAATTGGTCACCCAGAAATAGGGACGGTCCGGCCGCCCGTCAGGGTGTGCAGCGGCGCGATGCTTCCTCGGAAATGGTCATTGAAGATGCTTCACAAATCGAGTATGAAGATCAAAATCACTTTCACGGGGGCCGGTCATGACGGAGACACAGGGGTTCGAACTTCTCAAGGAACGTGATATTCCCGAGATCGGGACACGGGCACGCCATTACCGGCATACGAAGACCGGCGCCGAGGTGTTGTCCCTGGAGAACGATGACGAAAACAAGGTCTTCGGCATCACCTTCAGGACTCCTCCGTCCGATTCAACGGGCGTGGCCCACATCCTTGAACATTCCGTCCTGTGCGGTTCCCGGAAATATCCCGTCAAGGAACCATTCGTTGAGATCCTGAAAGGTTCCCTTCAAACCTTTCTGAATGCCTTCACGTATCCGGACAAGACCTGTTACCCCGTGGCCAGTCAGAACATCCGGGACTTTTACAACCTGATCGACGTCTATCTCGACGCCGTGTTCTACCCCCGCATCGAGCCCCATGTGTTCAAGCAGGAAGGCTGGCACTATGATCTGGAAGAAAAAGACCTGCCGCTTCAATTCAAAGGGGTGGTGTTCAATGAGATGAAAGGCGCGTATTCTTCGCCGGAACGGTTGCTGGGAGAGTATTCCCAGCAGTCCCTCTTTCCCGATACCCCCTACGGACTGGATTCAGGTGGCGATCCCTCACGAATTCCCGAACTTACCTTTGATGCCTTTCAGGACTTTCACCGGCGGTTCTATCACCCGTCGAACGCCCTGATCTTTTTTCATGGTGATGACGATCCCGAAGAACGCCTGCGACTGGTGAATAAATACCTGAAGGATTTTGAAAAGAGCGAGACGGATTCATCGATCGCCGTTCAACGTGACTTCGGTGCACCACGGAAAATGGAGCGCTCCTATGCATCGGGACCGGATGAGACCGGAAGGAATCGGGGCATGGTGACCGTCAACTGGCTGCTGACGGAAACGCCGGACCTGGAAATGAACATGGCCCTTCATATCCTCTCGTACATCCTTCTGGGGACCCCCGGTTCACCCCTGCGCAAGGCGCTGATCGACTCAGGCCTGGGTGAGGACCTTGCCGGAGGCGGCCTTGAGGATGAGTTGCAGCAGCTCTATTTTTCGATCGGACTGAAGGGGATCGACCCCGGCAGGGCCATCGAGGTCGAGAAGCTCATTCTCGATACGTTGGCGTCCCTGGTTCGGAACGGGATCGAACCGGATGCGGTTGAAGCCGCCATCAATACGACGGAATTCACCCTGCGCGAGAACAATACGGGAAGCCATCCCCGCGGCCTCATCCTGATGCTCAGGTCGCTGACGACCTGGCTTCACGGGGCCGACCCGATCGCGCCCCTGGCCTTTGAGACGCCCCTTGAAGCGATCAAAAACGGGATTTCGAGGGAACGGGGGTTCTTTGAGCGTATCCTGTCCCGCTGGTTCATTGATAACAACCATCGGACCACGGTTATCCTGCGGCCCGATCCCGATCTGGAAGAACGGGAGAGCCGGCGCGAACGGGAGGTGCTGGCGGGAGCGAAGGAGCGATTATCAGCGGTCGACGTTGACAGGCTCGTAAAGGACACGAAGGAGCTGAAGAACATCCAGGCCACGCCGGACACACCGGAAGCGTTGTCCACCATTCCCATGCTGCGCCTTTCGGACCTGGAGCTGAGGAACAAGGTAATACCACTGGAAATATCCGACCGGCAAGGCATTCCTCTTCTGTACCATGATCTTTCCACCGGCGGGATCCTCTATCTCGATATTGGATTTTCGCTCCGCGCGCTGCCGGAAGCATACCTGCCCTTCGTTCCCCTTTTCAGCAGGGCCTTGTTCGAGATGGGGACCGAGAAGGAGGATTTTGTGCAGCTTTCCCGGCGGATCGATCGAAAGACCGGCGGCATCTACGCATCGTCACTTACCTCGCCGGTTCGAAATTCACCGGAAACGGAGTCCCGCCTGTTCATCAGGGGAAAAGCCGTATGTGAGCGTGTCGACGATATGCTCGATATTGTCAGGGATGTTCTTTTTTCGATCAAACTGGATGACCGGGACCGGTTCAGGCAGATGGTGCTCGAAGAAAAGGCCCGCCAGGAACATGCCGTCGTCCCGGCGGGTCATCAGTTCGTGGGGATACGGCTGCACTCGCACTTCGGAACGGCCGGATGGGTGGGGGAGCAGATGGCCGGGATCAGCTATCTCTCCTTTCTCCGTGATCTTGCCGGGCGTGTTGAGACGGACTGGCCTTCAATCCTGGCCGTGCTCACCGATATGCTTCACCTCAGCGTGAACCGGGCAGGCATGATAGTGAACGCGACCGTTGACGGTAAGGAGTGGACCCGCCTGGAGCCGTCACTGGCCCGTTTCATGAAAGATATGCCGGACAGGGACCTTCCGGCGGCGTCCTGGGTCCCGCAACCCCCCGATCCCTTCGAGGCGATGGTCGTCCCCTCGCAGATCAACTATGTAGGAAAAGGATACAATCTCTATTCCCTCGGGTACAAGTATCACGGGTCCGTGGGCGTCATCACCCGGTATCTGAGAAATTCCTGGCTCTGGGACATGGTGCGCGTTCAGGGAGGGGCCTATGGCGCTTTCTGTACCTTCGACCGGCTCTCCGGCGACCTTCTGTTCCTTTCCTACCGGGACCCGAACGTGAAAAAGACCATTGATGCCTTTGATGGGGCTGCCGGATATCTGCGGGACCTGCACCTGTCCGACGGAGAGTTGACAAAAGGCATCATCGGGACCATCGGTAATATCGATACCTACTTGTTTCCCGATGCGAAAGGATACACGTCGATGGTGCGCCACCTGGTAGGAAGTACCGAGGAAGAGCGCCAGCGGACGCGGGAAGAGGTGCTCTCCACCACTGCGTCCGATTTCAGGACCTTTGCCGACGTTCTTGAGCAGGTGGCAGCGGCGGGGCTCGTCAAGGTCCTCGGTTCAAAGGAAGCCCTGCAGAAAGGGGCGGAGGAAAGCGGGATCCCCTTTCATATAATCTCAGTTCTGTGATCCGACGGTTCCCGTCCTCGCGCACTGCTTCCGGCGAAACGGGACCCAGCATCCAATGAGTTTCCCCTTGTAAAAGCAGTGAAAATCAGGTAACGGGCAGTTCGGGCTCACGATTACGGGAACATCACCGGTGTTGTGTTACCATGCGGAGCAGAGGCGATCCGGAAGGAAGAACAGCGCAGTCCGTGGTGATCATAATATATTGATATGATAGACGAAAACAAGACAAAGAAAGAACTCGTTCAGGAAATACAGGAACTCCGCCGCCGCGAGGAGCGATACCGGTCCATCCTTGAGGATATCGAAGAGGGGTGCTTTGAGCTCGATCTCGCCGGCACCTTTACCTTTGTCAATGACGCCATGTGCCGGGTGGCGGGTTACTCCCGGGAAGAGTTGGTAGGCATGAACAACCGGGAGTATGCCTCGGTCGATGCCGCACAAAAGATGTTCGAGGTGTTCAATGAAATTTACCGGACCGGCAAACCGGGATATCTCGATGAGTTCGAGGTCACTACACGGGACGGTTCAAGGAGGTTCGGCGAGCTGTACGCATCTCTGATGCTTGATGCCAAAGGAAATCCCGTTGGATTCCGAGGGGTTGCCCGGGATATTACGGAGCGGAAAAAGACCGAGGATGTGGCGCTGCGCCGGCAGCGCAGTCTCGAGGCGATCCTCTCGTCATCTCCGGACGCGATCATCACCCTTGATGAGAACCATCACGTCACCGAGTGGAATCCGGGGGCACAGCGGATATTCGGCTACACGGCGGATGAAGCCCGGGGGCGTAACCTGGATGACCTGGTCACAAGCCCCGACTCCGCCGAAGACGCTCGCCGGTATACGAACCTCGTCATCGGTGGTGATTCCATGAAACCCACCGAGGTGATCCGGCACCGGAAAGACGGGAGGCCCGTCCATGTCATTGCCGCCGGGTCGCCAATCATCATCGAGGGGCGCTTGGTCGGTATCGTGGCGTTCTACACGGATATAACGGGACGAATAGAGGCCGAAGAGGCCTTGCGAGAAAGCGAGGAACGGTTCCGCTCCATTGTGGAGCACTCCCATGACGGCATCTTCATCGTGAACGACCGGTATCAGTTCATCTATGTGAACGACCAGTTCTGCCGGATACTGGGATATGCCTGTGATGAGATACGCGGCCGGGATTTCCGCGAATATCTGACACGGGAGAGCCGTGATATCGTCATCGAGCGGTATCTCAAGAGACGACGTGGTGAAGATGTCCCGCCCCGTTACGAATTCACCATCGTGCGCAAGGATGGACAGACACGGGTCATTCAGATCAGTCTGTCCCTCGTTACGGGGCAGGGCGCGAACACGCGGACGATCGGGCAGATCCTTGACATTACGGAGCAACGGGAGGCTGAGAATGCCCTGCGAAGAAGCGAGGAGAAGTACCGGACCATCCTTGCCAGCATAGAGGACTGCTACTTCGAGGTCGACCTTGCCGGCCGGTTTATCTTCCTGAACGATGCCGTTGAGAAAATTTCGGGAATTCCGGCGGGTGCTCTCATCGGTCTGAGCAACCTGGACTATACCTCCCCCGAAACGGCGAAGAAGATGTACCGTATCTTCAATGAGATGTACGAAACGGGAGAGCCGGCGAAGATAAACGATTATGAGATCATACGCCCTGACGGTACCACACGGTTCACGGAGCTGACGGCGTCGCTCATGAGAGATGAGAAGGGAACCCCTATTGGTTTTCGCGGTATCGCCCGGGACGTGACGGACCGGAAAAGGGCCGAAGAAGAGATCAGGCGAAGCGAGGAAAAGTACCGGACGATCCTTGAGAGCATGCAGGAAGGATATTTTGAGGTCGACCTGGCGGGAAACATCACCTTCTGTAACGATTCGGCCTGCAATATCATAGGATATCCCCGTGAAGAGTTCATAGGCATGAATAATCGCGAATATGCCACGCCGGAAACGGCAAAGAGGATATTTGATCTCTTCAGTGAAATGTATCACACGGGTAATGCGATCGATATCACCGACTATGAGATACTGCGAAAGGACGGTACACCGCGGATACTTGAAATGTCCTCCGCCGTGATACGGGATCTTCAGGGAGAACCGGTCGGTTTCCGTGGTGTGGTCCGCGATATGACGGACCGGAAGCGGGCCGAGGAACAGATACGCCGGTCGCTGAAGGAAAAGGATGTCATGCTTCAGGAAATTCACCACCGGGTGAAGAATAATCTGCAGATCGTGTCAAGCATGCTGAGTCTCCAATCGAACTACATCTCGGACCCTGAATCACTGAGGCTTTTCAGGGACAGTGAGAACCGCGTACGATCGATGGCGCTGATCCATGAAAAGCTTTATCGCTCCGCCGACCTGGGACACATAGAATTCGGCGATTACATAGAAAGCCTCACGGATCGCCTCTACATGATATACAATGCCGATCCGTCCCGGATCGGATTGATCTATGATATTGAAAAGGGGGTCTTTTTCGGCATAGAGACGGCGATCCCCTGCGCTCTGATCGTGAATGAGCTGGTATCCAATGCGCTGAAGCATGCCTTTCCGGAGGACCGGAAGGGCCAGGTCGTCATAGATCTCCATTCCAAAGGGGAGGGGGCCTTCGCGCTGACGGTGAAGGATGACGGTGTGGGCATGCCGCCTCATGTCACGTTCAATGCCATAGAAACGCTGGGCATGCAGTTGGTCAGCGACCTGGTATATCAACTCGGCGGTTCCGTCGAGATCGACCGGACCGGGGGGACCACCGTCGTCGTCAGGTTCCAGGAAATGCAGTACCGGAAGAGGCTCTGAGGGCGATACGCTCCTTCGCGGGTGAGGCCGTCTTTCCTGATCCATGCAGGGCGGCGGCAGGAAAAGGAAAACCGGTGGAAATCGTCATTACCACGTTCGAATCCGTCGCTGTCCTCCTGGGAATCGGCATCCTGGGATTCAGCATCGTCGTCAGGCGCATCCTGCCCGAGGATGCCCTGGGAGTCCTTACTACCGTTGCCATCGATATCGCGCTCCCCTGCCTCATTTTCGCCAATATTATCTTGAATTTTCAGCCCGCCGGCATGCCGGGGTGGTATTTCCTTCCGCTCTGGTGGGTCGGGTTCACCCTGCTGGCCGGTATCCTGTCGGGCCTTTGCTCATTGTTTTCACGGCCCGAAACGCGCAGCGAATTCGCGGCGACCCTCTTCTACCAGAACGCCATCTTTTTCCCCCTGGCCGTTCTTACGGGCATGTTCGGGAACTCCTCCACCCAGGTGGTGTCCCTGTTTCTCTTCACCATGTTCAGCCCGTCATTTTTTTTCAGCACCTATCAGTTCTTTTTCGGCGGTGCGGGCCGTGCCGTGGACTGGAAAAAAGTTTTCAATATCATCCTGATCGTAACCGTGGCGGCCACGGCCCTGTCCGTTGCCGGAGCACAGGGAGTGATCCCCGGTTTTCTCGTGCGGTCCTTCCTTATGGTAGGCGCTATGGCGATACCTCTGCTCATGATAATTCTGGGAGGCAACATCTATGTCGATTACCGGAACAAAGGGTCGCTGTACCCCGGCGAGGTGGTGAAATTCGTCATTATGAAAAATTTCCTGTTTCCCCTGGTCATGCTGGGGGTGCTTCTGATTGTCCGTCCCGCCCATGATGTGGCCCTCATTCTCCTTCTGGAGAGCGCCGTTCCTCCCATTACGGCCATGCCCATCGTCGTCGAACGGGCCGGAGGAAACAGGAACATCGTGAATCAGTTCATGTTCGCCAGTTTCATTACGGCCCTTGTATCGATACCGGTGATGGTCCTGCTCTTCGAGTATTTTTTTGCAAGCCCCTGAGTGCCGGGAGTGCCGCTGCGAGGGGTTCCCCCGGCGGGTGGTCACACAAATATCTATGAGATGAGGTGCTTTCATGAAGAGGAGAATGCTGTTCCTGATGATCATGCTGTTCTGGCTGTTGCTGGCGGCGGTTCCCTGCTTTGCCGAGGAAGTGCGGACCGGAGAATGGAATGAGGTCAGCGAGCTTGACGGCATCGTGGGCTATACGCGATGGACATCGCTGACAAGCGTCGATGAAGTGATGGCCGTCGGGACCGTCGATGCACCCGTGGCCGTGATAGAGGCGGTGCTGCGTGATATTCCGGCCCAGCCCGAATACATGTTCCGGTGCGTTGAGGCGGCAGTGGTCGACGTGCCCGGCATGGAGAACAGGACAGACGCGTTCTGTGCCTATAACCGGACCGGCATGCCCTGGCCCGTTGACGACCGCTATGGCATCGCCCGGGCGGAGTACCTGATAGACCATGAGACCGGGACCCTCCACATCAGGGCCAGGGAGATCGAAGGCGATTTCGATGTCCCTGCGCAGAATGCCGTGCGTATGCCGCTGACGCGGATGAAGATCGTGATCGTTCCCCTGGAAGCGGGCGGTTGCAAAATGACCTATCAGGTCCTGGCTGATCCCGGTGGAAGCCTTCCCTCTTTCGTGGTGAACCTCTTTACAAAAAACCTGGGGATCAAGACCATTGCCGGCATCAGGGAGATGGTGAAACGGGAAAAATACCGCGGCGCGCCGGCGGTCATAACGACGACACCCTATGTGCCGGCGGATTTTGAACCGACTGAATAACAATGGTTGCCGTCATGGCAGCTCGTGGAACAGGGGTCGGGGATCTGTAAAAAACCCTTTTACTCAGTTCCCCCTTTAGCAAGGGGAGAGGAAAAACGCCGATTCATCGGCGAACTGCATTTCCTTTCGAGGTCGTTGTTCTTTTTCTGTAGTTGCCCGATTTATCGGGTGTATTTCAGAGAGCGACACGGCAACAGAGTGCAAAATACAGGGGACGTGAACATCTGTTTTTGCTTCCCTCTTTCGCGAATAAACCCCTCACTTCTGAAGACGGGACATAAAATCCGCGACCTCCTGCATGTACCGGTCGAGTCCCCGCGCGAAGATGTCGTTGTGATTGGCCCCGGGGATCATGAGGAATCTCTTGTCCGCCGCGGGGCTTGCCTCGAAGAGGGCCTCGCCGTCGGAAAAGGGGATGATGTGATCGTACTGGGCGTGAATGACGAGTGTGGGCTTGTGAAAGCCCCGTATCTTGTCGACATTGTTGAATCCCCGGTCCTCAGTGATGCCCAGATGACGGGCATTGATCCCGAGAAGTTCCAGGAGCGGCAACGCATAGGCGAGGCCGCTTTCAATGATCAGCCCGTCAATACCGTCTCCGCGGTTCGCCGCCAGTTCCAGAGCCGAGATGCTTCCCAGAGAACGGCCCATGACCGCGAAGGGACCGGTATGTCCCTTTTCTTTCCGCCATGTGAGCACATGATCGAATATGCGATGGCAGTCCTGCATCATGGCCGAAACAGTGGGCCTGCCTGTTGAAAGGCCATAGCCCCGGTAGTCGACGGGGAAAAAATTGATGCCCCGGTCCACGAAGATCGGTGCCAGGTCGTCATAGTCGGCGACGATCTCTCCGTTCCCGTGGAAAAAGAGGATCGTCGGCGCCGTGTCACCCGCCAGATGAAACCTGCCGCCGATGACCACGTCGTCGGCGACGGGGATCAGCACGGTCCGCGTGTTCTCTCCATCCTGCGGGACACTCCATTCCGGACGGGGATAGAACAGAAAGTTCAGGATCTCGGGCCGATCGAAAAGGGAATAATTCACCGGTTTTTTTTCCGACATGAGCAGTACCTCCCCGGCGGCCTCCCGCGGCCGGGCGCGCGCCTTTTTCATTGACAGCAGTTGCCTTTTCTCTTAGCGTTTTTGCATCGAATACACAAGGAGAGACTGCCATGGAAGTCCTGACGGAACGTCGTAAAGGGGTGTGTACGGTCATTATAAACAGGCCTGAAGTTCGTAATTGCGTGGATCGCAGGACGGCGGATCAACTGGTTCAGGCCTTCACCGAATTTGAACAGGATGACTCGCTGTGTGCCGCCGTGCTCTGGGGTGCCGGCGGGGCCTTCTGCGCCGGTGCGGACCTGAAAGCGGTGTCGGAAGACCCGGAAGAACGGGGAAACCGCCTCAACCGGGACATGGCGCAGGACGGTCCCATGGGCCCGACACGGATGATGCTGTCAAAACCGGTTATAGCCGCCGTGTCGGGATATGCCGTCGCGGGCGGGCTGGAACTGGCATGCTGGTGTGACCTGCGTGTCATGGAGGAAGATGCGTTCTTCGGTGTCTTCTGCCGTCGCTTCGGCGTGCCCCTTATCGACGGTGGGACCCAGCGGCTCCCCCGGCTTATCGGGATGAGCAGGGCCCTCGATCTCATTCTGACGGGCCGCCCCGTCGGCGCCGAAGAGGCCCTTTCCATGGGCTTGGCGAACCGCGTCGTGCCACCGGGAACGTCCCGCGACGCCGCGGAAACCCTGGCTGCTGAATTAAGAAAATTTCCCCAGGTCTGCATGCGGAGCGACCGGGAAGCCCTCTACCGGGGATTCGATATGGATTTCCACCCCGCCATGGAACTGGAGTTCACACTCGGCCTGCGGGTGATCGAGAGCGGCGAGACCCTTGCAGGGGCGGGCCGCTTTGCCCGGGGGACCGGCAGGCATGGGCGGTTCTGAGCTATGGTTCGTAGTAGATCAGTTTTCCCATTTCATTGAAGGAGAAATTATTGAACACGTTATAGCCGTTGTAATCAAGGACCCGCAGGTCATCGGTCTGATACAGGTCTCCCATGATCACGTCAAAGTGATGCCCATAACGCTGCTTTGCCAGTTCAAAGGGTATTTCCGAGGCGGCGAATTTCTTTATCCCTTTTGCGGCGAGCTTGTTGACGAATTCCGGCGCTGTCAAGGAATTATATGAGGTCAGGACGAGAATGGGGCCGGTCCCCGTGAAGATAATGGCAACCTTCATGACTCTTCCCTCCCTTCTCCGGTATTCTTGGTATCAGTCTAATCCTGAACGAAAAACCTGTCAACAGAAAGAGCGGGGTCATGACGAAGCCGGCAGAGTTACCCGTCCGGCGGTGTGGACGTTCCGTTCCGTATGATGCCGCTTTCTCCAGAGCCTGCGCAGCCGGAGGGAATTGCCGACCACCGACACCGAGCTCAACGCCATGGCGGCGGCGGCGAACATGGGATTCAGAAAGATACCGAAGAGAGGGTAGAGAATTCCCGCGGCGATGGGGATTCCCAGGCTGTTGTAAAAAAAGGCCCAGAAAAGGTTCTGCCGGATCACCCGCATGGTGAGGTAAGAGAGGAGAAGCGACGCGGGGACCAGTGTCAGGTCGTCCTGCATGAGAATGATGTGACCTGCCTCCTTGGCGATGTCCGTACCGGCGCCCAGGGAAATACCGATATCCGCGGCGGCCAGGGCCGGAGCATCATTGATGCCGTCGCCCACCATGGCGACCACCCGTCCGCGGTCCTGAAGCGTGCGTATCTCCGCGGCCTTGTCGCCGGGAAGGACCTCCGCGTGGATCTCGTCGATCCCGACGGTCCGGCCCACGGCTTGTGCCGTTGCGGCATGGTCACCGGTGATCATGCCCACCCGCAGGCCGGCCTTTTTCAGGAGCGCAACGGCGGCTGCGGCCGTCGGCTTCGGCTCATCGGCCAGGGCGATCATTCCCAGAAGCGCATCATCGGCGGCGACAAAAGCCGGCGTTTTCCCCCGCGATTCCAGTGAGTTCAACTCGGCGAACATGGGTTCCGTTGAAACGCCCCGGCTGTTCATGAATCCCCTGTTTCCCAGGAGGAACTGCGTTTCACCGATGCGTCCCTGAATGCCCCGGCCGGGAATGGTGGAAAATTCCCCGACCGCAGCAGGCATGATCCCCATCTCCCGTCCCTTCTCAAGTATGGCGCGGGCGAGGGGATGTTCCGATGCCGCTTCCAGCGAAACGGCCGCCTGCAGCAGTGTTTTTTCGTCTGTCCCCGGCGCGGGAACCATGTCGGTCACCCGCGGACTCCCTTCCGTCAGGGTGCCGGTCTTGTCGAAGATGACCGTATTCAGCTCGTGGGCCTTTTCGAGTATCTCTCCGCCTTTGATCAATATTCCGCTCTCCGCCCCCAGGCCGGTTCCCACCATGACCGCCGTCGGCGTGGCGAGACCCATGGCACAGGGACAGGCGATGATCAGGACCGATATGAAATTGAGCAGGGCCCTGTTGAAAGCCGGTTCGGGGACAAGCAAGTACCAGATAATAAAGGTGAACACGGCGATCGTCAGTACGACGGGTACGAATACGGAGGCCACCCGGTCGGCGAAGCGCTGAATGGGTGCTTTGGAACCCTGGGCGTCCTCAACGAGCCGGATGATCTGGGAGAGCATCGTTTCCGCGCCGGTTTTTGTCGTTTCATATTCAATACTTCCGTTCCCGTTGACCGTTCCCGCAAAAACCGCGCTGCCCGCCTGTTTTTCAACGGGGAGACTCTCTCCCGTCAGCATCGATTCATCGACCGAAGAGCGTCCCTCCAGGACTGTGCCGTCGGCGGGTATCCTTTCCCCCGGCTTGACCCGCACTCGCCGGCCGGGCAGCAGGGTTTCCACCGGCAGATCCCGTTCCACACCGTCCATGATGACATGCGCGACCGACGGCCGGAGCTGTACGAGATTCTTTATGGCCCGTGAGGCCCTGCCGCGGGCCCGGGCTTCCAGGAGGCGGCCGAGGAGGACCAGGGTAACGATCATGGCGGCGCCGTCGAAATACACGTGGGGATATGCGGGGCCTGCAGGGAAAAATCCGGGACTGAGGATCGCTGCCGTCGAATATCCGTATGCCGAAAGCGAGCCGATCGCAACAAGGGTATTCATGTCGGATGTCTTCTGGCGAAGGGCCTTGACGGCACCAGTGATGAAGCGGCCTCCCACCCAGAATACGACGGGTGTGGTAAGCAGAAACAGAATGACGAGCATCTGTGTCCGCGGGATACGTGAAAGAAAGGGAAACCATTCCTGCATGCTTCCCATGAAGATCAGGATGCTCAGGAGGATGCCCGTTATGACCTTGCGCCGGAGGTCTCTGAATTCCGCCTCCCGTGCCTTTTCAACGGGGTCCTCATCCATTGTCCCCTGTACACCGAGAAGCTCGTATCCGGCTTTGCCGATGGCTTCGGCGAATTCCGAAGGATCAGTCAATCCTTCATGTACGATGGTCGCCCGCGATGTGGCCAGGTTGACCGCCGCGCCCTGAACGCCGGGGATGCCCGCGAGGGCCTTTTCGACCCGGCGAACGCAGGCCGCGCAGGTCATGCCGCCCACCATGACCGTCGTTGTTCGAAGCCCTTTTACATCGGCGGCCTTTTCCGGTGTCGCCTCGTAACCCAGCCTGCTGATGGCTTCCGAGAGAATATCCTCGTTCACAAGGTCCGGATCGAAATCGACGGATACCTGCTCCAGGGGAAAATTCACCGATGCGGTGTGCACGCCTTTGATGTGTGCAATCCCTTCTTCAAGTTTCATCACGCATGACGGGCAATCCATGCCGCGCACGGCAAATTTTTTCTTATTCGACTTCGTATCCGGCATTCTCAATTTCTCTTTTTATGACCGTTCCGTCGACGGATGCGGTCTCCGTGAAGGACGCTTCGCCCTTCTGAAGGTCGACGCTGACATCGGTGATCCCCTCTATATTTTCCAGTGCCCTGGTCACGGCCATGACACAGTGCCGGCATGACATTCCCTTGACGGTAATTATCTTTTTCATATGCCACCTCATTTCTCCCGTTTCCAGAAGGCGAGAAGGCCGTCCCTGCCGAAGACGGTATCGATCAATTCCCAGCCGTCCCGGCCGGTTTCGTTCAGGATGTTCTGTAGACGAACAACCTGGTCCTGCGGCACATCCCCCAGGCCGCACTCACCCCGCTCAGAGCAGAAGATGACCATCTCTCGAAGTTCCTCCGCCGGATGCCGCGTGATTCTATATTCAAATACTTTCATGACCTCACCTCTTCGTGAAATAAAGTTTCATGAAAATCCTGTATTTAAGGTAACCATTGAAAGGTAGGAGTCAAATCCCGGCCGCTCATTAATGAGTCGGGAACGCTGGATTTTTGTCTTGAAAATCGGAAAACATTGCGATACAGTCACCACCTCTGACGGGCGGTTAACTCAGCGGGAGAGTGCTACCTTCACACGGTAGAAGTCACTGGTTCAAATCCAGTACCGCCTACCATGAAAATCAA
>JAFGTS010000024.1 GCA_016933965.1 Deltaproteobacteria bacterium
CTTCCCGAGGCGGCGGCGGCGGCGACGGCGATCAAAAGCGAGGACCTCTCGGTGGTCGATGTCGCCGACGAAAGTTTCGCATCATAGCGAAGAAGCGGAAGGGGGGATTTTCCCCCCTTCTTTTTTTGAACCCCCGGGTTCATATCAAAACATCCGGGTATCCCCGGTGAAGGGTGGCGGCGATGGCGGGAAAAGACCTGTCCACGGTATTAAAAGCACTTCCCCGGCTCGTTCTGGCGCGGGAAACGCTGGGTATTATCGCAAGCGTCATTCATCAATGGGGCGCCGCCAATACGGTGCGCATTTTGGTGCGGTCGGCACGACGGATCGGTATCATCAATAACCTGAAACATCTTTTCGCATTCCGCCTTGACCTGATCGTTCCCCACGTCCTGATCGCCATGTGGGATGTCTTCGCCGAACGGGAGGCTATCGTAACGGAAGGCCGGCGCCTGACATACCGGCAGTTGAAAGAACGGGTCTTCAGGCTTGCCAACGGCCTGCAATCACTCGGCATGCAGCCGAAAGACCATTTCGCCGAGCTTCTCTACAACGGTAACGAGTTCTTTGAGGCCCTGCTTGCGGGTTCCCTGATCGGATGTCCCATGCCGTTCCTCAACTGGCATATGCAGGGAACGGAACTTGCGGAGGCGATCAACAGGGCCTCACCGCGGATTCTCGTATTCGACGAGGAGTTCCTTCCCCGCGTTTCCGCCGTGAGGGACATGCTCCCTTCGGTGGAACACTTCGTCGTGGTCGGCGACACGGTTCCGGAGGGAATGATCGGTTACGAGGACCTGATCCGCCGTTCTTCGAACGATGATCCCCGGTTCAATTTCATCATCGCCCTGAACCCTTACACGGGCGGGACCACGGGAACGCCGAAAAATGTCAATTACTACGATACGATCGGATATGCTTTCAGCGACCTCTCCGAGGCGCCGGCGGTTCCCTTCGATGAATACCTGTGGCTTCTTATTAAAGAACTGAGTTTTGTATACTGGTTCGGCGCCGCGCGGATAACGGACCCGATCACCCGCAACATGCGGTGCCTGATCCCGGGCCCCCTCTATCATGCGGGGACCGTGGCCGGCTGGGCCCCTTTTCTGGTGCTTGGTTCCACGGCCTTTCCACTGCGCACCTTCGATCCCGAAAAATTTCTGGAAGTTATAGAACAGGAGCGCATCAACTGGGTCTTCGTAGTGCCCACCATGCTGGAGCGGGTTCTCCAGCTTCCCGCGGAGGTGCGGAACCGTTATGACCTTCGGTCCATGCATTCGCTCATATGTGCGGCGGCCCCCGCCACACCGGAACTGAAACGGGCCATCAATGAGTACTTCAGGGAACGGGGCTGCGACAAGAACGTCTTCATGGAATATTATGGGTCTTCCGAGACGGCTATTACCTCCGTCCTTATTCCCGAGGATTACGAGGAGAAGCCCCGACGGTATGCGAGCGTGGGAAAGATCCGGTGCGCTGAGACGGGGATCCTCGATGCCGGCTGCGACCGGTGGTGTCCCCCCGGAACGGAAGGAAAGGTCGTGACGAGGAGTGTCATGACCGTGGGGTTGAAATACCGGGGTACCCCCGAGAAGGCCGATGAGGCTTTCCGGACCGTCGACGGCCGGCGGTGGTTCGATGACGGCCTGCGGGGCTTCATGGATGAGGAAGGATTCCTCTATCTGACGGGCCGGGAAAAAGAGATGATCATCAGCGGCGGTGTCAATATCTTTCCGAATGAAATAGAAACGGTGATCAAGCGTTACGGGAAGGTCGCCGATGTGGGTGTCGTCAGATATCCCGACGGTGACCTCGGTGAGGTGCCCGCCGCCGTGGTCCAGTTGCGCCGGGGACTGCACGCGGAACCTGGAGAGATCATCGAGCACTGTCGCTCGGAAGGGCTTCATGGATTGAAGCTTCCGCGGCATGTCGACTTTGTCGATGAACTGCCCCGGCATATCGATGGAAAACTGATCAAGAGAGAACTGGAGGATCGCTACTGGCAGGGGATCGAACGACGAGGCTGACAGGGGCGATGCCTCTTATGAACATAGGACTTACGTTGAATTGAAGAAGGAGGTGTATGATGGCGTTCGAACGCGTGTGGCACAAGTCCTATCCGGCGGGAGTGCCGGGCGAGATAGACATAGAAAAGGTAACCGTCGGGGAAGGCCTGACGAGAACGGCCGGCCGGCATCCCGACCGGACAGCGTTCATCTACATGGGAAGGCGGATAACCTTCCGCGAACTGGAAAAGCTGGTGAACCGGTTCACCCGTGCATTGATCGACATCGGGGTGAAGGAGGGAGACACGGTGGGTATGCTTCTTCCCAATGTACCTCCCCTGATTATCGCCAACCATGCCGTCTACCGGGTGGGGGCGACAGCGGCCATGAACAATCCCCTCTACACGGAGCGGGAACTCGCGAACCAGCTGAATGATTCCGATGCAACAGTCCTCATCACCCTGGACCTCCTGATACCCCGGGCCCTGAAGCTGAGGGAACTGACCAAGGTTCGGAAGATCATCGCCTGCCATATCAGCGACTATCTTCCCTTCCCGAAAAAACAGCTCTTCCCCTTCGTGAAGAAGGACATGTACCGGAAGATAGAGCCGGGCGATGGCATCTATGAATTCATGGAATTGATAAAGAAATACCCCGATTCACCCGTGGAGAACCGGGCGAAGTGGGATGCCGTGGCGGCGCTCATTTACACGGGAGGGACCACGGGTGTCAGCAAGGGGGCCATGCTGACCCATGCCAATATATCGAGCGTGGTGCAGATATTCTCGGCGTGGTTCCCGGAACTGAAAGGGAGTGAGGAGAGTCTGCTGGGAATCTATCCCGTCTTTCACTCGGCAGGGTATTCGGTGAGCCAGAACCTGACAATCTGGAACGGATGGACCTGCATCCTGATCCCGAGGCCGGAGCCGAATGCCATCATCGAGGCCCTGGAGAAATTCAAACCCTCGTTTCTGCCGGGGGTGCCGACCATCTATTCCGGACTTCTGGCGGTGGAGAAGTTCCGCAAGATGGACCTTTCCTTTGTCAAGGGGTACTTCGGCGGGGCCGCTCCCCTGCCCGAGGATACCCTGAATCAGTTGCGGGAACTGCATGGTGCCATCATACACGATGTGTACGGGGCGACGGAGAATACCGCCTTCGCTACGACAACGCCCTGGAAGGGAAGGGTAAAGCTCGGGACCGTCGGAGTGCCCCTGCCGAACACGGACATGAAGATCGTCGATGTCGAAACGGGAACGAAGGAACTGCCTGCCGGTGAACACGGAGAGATCTGCATCAAGGGTCCCCAGGTCATGAAAGGATACTACAAGAAGCCGGAAGAGACGGAGCGGGCCCTGCGGGACGGCTGGTTCTATCTCGGTGATATCGGATTTTTCGATGAGGACGGTTATCTTACCATATCGGACCGCAAGAAGGACCTCATCGTGGCGAGCGGTTTCAATATCTACCCGAATGAGATCGACGACATCCTCTTTTCTCATGCGAAAATTCAGGAGGCCTGCTGCATCGGTGTTCCCGATAAGTACCGGGGGGAAACGGTGAAGGCCTATGTCGTTGTCAAGCAGGGGGAATCACTGACTGAGGAAGAAGTAAGGGCCTTCTGCAAGGAACGGATGACGGCCTACAAAGTGCCTACGGAGATAGAATTCATCCAGGAACTTCCGAAGAGCGCCATCGGAAAGATACTCCGACGGGAGCTGCGGGAAATAGATCAACAGAAACGGGGGAGGTGACGACATGAACATCCCGAACGAATTGAAAACATTGACCTTTGAGGAGATCGAACCGTCGATCGCTCTGATCACCATGAACCGTCCCGAGCAGCTCAATGCGCAGAGCGTTGAGTTGCTGGCCGAGTTCGATGAACTGTTCCGCGCCCTGTCCGATTTTGAATCAACCTTCAAGGTGGTCATCATAACGGGAGCCGGTCGGGCTTACTGCGCCGGCGCCGATCTGAACGACGCCGTCGTTCACAAGGATACGGATGCCTTCAAGGACCCCGAACTGTTCCTCAAGATTGTCCAGGAACGGTATGCGAACCTTATTCTCGGCATGCGGCGGATTCCCCAGCCGATCATATCGGCTATCAACGGTCCCGCCGCCGGCGGCGGGTTTGCCATGACCCTGGCCAGCGATGTCCGTATTGCCGTTCCCGAGGCGTACTTTGTGGCCTCTTTCATCAATATAGGGCTCTCCGGCGGGGAACTGGGATGCTCCTATTATCTTCCACGGCTTGTGGGACTGGCGCGGGCCAGTGACGTCCTCCTGACCGGAAGAAAGGTCGGAGCGGATGAAGCGGAGCGCATCGGCCTGGTAAACAAGGTAGTGCCGCGGGAAGACCTGCTTGAAGAGGCCCTTTCCTACGCACGGCTCATGACGGCAAAAAGCTACGGAGCACTGAAACTGACCAAACGTGTACTGGACCAGAACATCGATGCGCCGTCCCTTGAGGCGGCCGTCAATGTCGAGAACCGCAACCAGGCGATCATGGTTTTTTCCGGTGCCTTTTTCAAGCTCATTCAGTCCTTTTTCAAGGGCGGTGAAAAATAACGAAAGGAAAGGAAGCGATCGTGGCTCAGAATTTTCTTGTTGATTATCGTGACATTCAATTTACCCTCTTCGAAGCTCTCGAAATTGAGCGGATGAACCGATATCCCCGCTATGAATCCTTCGACCGTTCCGTATATGAAGAAACCCTCGACCTCGCCCGGAAGCTGGCCGTGGAGCAGCTTTTCCCTGCGAACACGGAAGGACACAAGGCCGGATGCGTGTATGACCGTGAATCGAGATCGGTTACGGTGCCCGGAGGGTACAAGAGTGCCGTCAAGGCCCTGATCGAGGCCGGATTTCTTACCATATCAGACGATCCGGAGATCGGTGGGATGGGGATGCCCCTCACCCTTCAGACGGCCTGCTGGGACATGTTCTGCGGCGCCGGTGGAGCGCTCATGCTCTTTTTCATGCTCAACCACGGCTCGGCCCTCATGATACGGAACCACGGTACGGAAGAGCAGAAGGAACTGTACATGCCGAAACTCCTGTCAGGGGAATGGGGCGGTACCATGTGTCTGACGGAGCCCGGGGCCGGTTCCGATGTGGGAGCCTTGAAAACGAAGGCCCTGTCGCAACCGGACGGGACATACCGGATCGTCGGGCAGAAATGTTTCATAACGAACGGCGAACAGGATATTACCCGACAGATCATCTATCCCGTCCTGGCGCGTATCGAGGGTGATCCCCCGGGTACAAAAGGCATATCCCTCTTTCTGGTGCCGAAATACCTGATAAACGACGACGGGTCTCTCGGTGAGCGGAACGACGTATACTGTGCCGGTATCGAGGAAAAGATGGGTGGTCACGGTTCACCCACCTGTTCCATGTCCTTCGGGGAGAATGACGCCTGTGTCGGGTATCTGCTGGGCCGGCGCGGCCGGGGCATGAATATCATGTTCGAGATGCTCAATGAGACGCGCCTTGAAGTGGGTATCATGGCCCTGGGCGGGTCGGGCGCCGCCTATATGCAGGCCGTCGATTACGCCCACGCGCGGATCCAGGGTTCCCACGTGACGCGGATGTTCGAACCGGATGCGCCGAAGGTCCCCATTATCCAGCATCCCGACGTGATGCGGATGCTTCTCTGGATGAAATCGACGATCGAGGCCGAGCGGCTCCTCGCCTATTACGTGGCACAGTTGATCGATCTTCAGCATCTTCTCGAAGGTGAAGAGGCCCGTGAGGCAAAAGCCATGGTCGAATTTCTCGTTCCCCTGGTGAAGGCGGGCATTACCGACACGACCTGGCTGGTGACGTCGGAAGCGATCCAGATCCATGGCGGGTACGGGTACTGCGAGGAGTATCCCGTCGCCCAGTTCGCCCTGGATTCCAAGGCATTGACGATCGTCGAGGGCACAAACGGCATTCAGTCCCTTGACCTGGTGATGCGCAAGCTCCTCATGAACCCTGATCAGTATAGTTACGGTCTTTTCAAGGCAAGGATCGCCGAATCCATCGCTCAGGCCCGGGGCGTGGTGGATGACGGGCAGCTTGATTCTGTCGAGCGGGGTGTGGTACGTCTCGATGAAGTGGTCGAGCATATGAAAGGCCTGATGGCCTCCGGCAAGTTCATGGCGCTTCTCATCGATGTCGACCCCCTGAGACGGGCTTTTTTTGACGTGGTGATGGCCTGGATGCACCTGTGGTCGCTGACCGTGGTGAAGCCGAAGCTGGCTTCACTGACGGGCGGCCTGTCGGGTGAGGGACTGCGCGCACGGCTGAGGGATGACCGGGAGGCGGCCTTTTACTACGGAAAGGCAGTATGTTCGGAATTCTGGCTCTCAACGGAATTTCCAAAGTTTTTCGGCAAAATTGATGCTATACTCAACGCATCACCCGTTGACGTTGAGGCGGGTGAAGCATTTTTCGCGGGTCTTTACGGCCTCGGTGAAGTATCGGCGTGACAGCGCGCCGGAGAGGATTTGACGATACTGATGGATCCCGACAGCAGTCCCGTTCGGATCGGACTGATAGCCGACGGGCATGGAGATTATGATGCCACGGAGCAATCCCTGAGGGTTCTTCGTGAGCGGGGTGTGGACCTCCTGGTCCATCTGGGGGATTTCTGCGATTCCGTCCGGAACAACGGTCTCACCGATATGATCCGGCTCCTGAGAAAGAACGGGGTCTTTGCCATCAGGGGGAACAACGATCATCTGGTGGAGAGGATGCTGCGGGACAGCCGTCCCGAAGGTGACCCGCTGCGTGATGCGATCATCGGTTTCATGGGCGGCGTTCCCATGAGAATGGTGATCGATGACCTGTGTTTCGCCCACTCACTTCCCTATGACGCGATCCGGTCCTTCTATGAACCGATCGATATCGGGACACCGAAACGGGCCCGCTGGCTGTTCCGGGACATTCCGTACCGGTTGCTCTTTTGCGGCCATTCTCATATGCCGGTTTTTTTCCGCTGGAAGGACGGCGAGGTTACGAGGGAAGGGCTGGAACCCGGTGAGCCCCTCTTCCTGCAGCCCGATGAGCGGTACATCATGATCGTCGGTGCCGCCTATGAGGGGGAATGCGCCCTGCTTGACAGGGATGCCGGGACCTATGAGCGGATCAGGATATTTTAAATAAGGAGTGGGTGATGGAAATACGGGGACTGCAGAAGGACCTTGAGGCATTTTCAAAGCTGGTCACGCAGCGGCAGGAGTATATGAAGCAAGCTCCGGCGGAACCGGACACCGTCGATCCGATCAACGAGCTTTCCCGGAGAATGCATCCCGATCGGATCGTCCTGGTACTGAAGGACGTGTTCGATGAAAATGAAACGACCCGGACCTTCCGTTTTGAAGCCGCGCCGGGCGGAGAACTGCCCTATTTCAGAGCGGGTCAGTATCTGAGCCTGAAAGTTTCCGTCGGTGATGTCCTGATAACGCGGCCCTATTCGCTGTCGTCGGCGCCCGCCGATTCGCTTTCCCCTGACGGGAGCGGCGGCGGGGTCTATGATGTGACGGTCAGGCGGAAGGATGGGGGATTTCTGACGGACCACATCTGGAAGACCTGGCGGCCGGGGACGCCCGTCGTTGCCTCGGGACCTCACGGGAATTTTTATTTCGAGCCGCTCCGCGACGAAAGGGAAATCATCGGTATCGCCGGCGGCAGCGGCATCACACCATTCCGCTCGATCATCCGGGAAATGGCCGCGGGCGGTCTCGACATGACGCTTACCCTGCTGTACGGGATAGTCAATCCCGGGGATATCATCTTCGGTGAGGAGCTGAGGAAGGCGGCCGACGTCCATGCCGACAGGCTGAAGGTGTTCTTCGTCTGCAGTGAGCCCGACGACCGCTGGAGCGGACCTGCCGGTTTCATAACGGCCTCCTGCATCAGGGAACTGGCGGGCCCTGTGGCCGGAAAATCGTTTTTCATCTGCGGTCCCCCTGCCATGTACCGGTTTCTCGACGGAGAACTGAAGGACATGGGTATTGCTCAGAAGAGGATCCGACGGGAGGTTTTCGGCGAATACGACGACCCGGCGGCGGAACCCGGATTTCCGGCGGAGACCGCGGCAAAAACATTTTCCCTGAAGGTTCGCATGGGTTCGCAGGTCGCGGTGATACCGGCACGTGGCGATGAAACGGTTCTTGTTTCCCTTGAGCGGGCGGGGATCGGTCCCGACTCACAGTGCCGCTCCGGTGAATGCGGCTGGTGCCGTTCCCTGCTGATCTCCGGGAACATTCATGTGATGCCTGAAAATGACGGAAGGCGTGCCGCGGACAAGAAACTGGGATTTTTTCATCCCTGTTCATCCTACCCCCTGTCGAATCTGGAGATACAGGTGCCGCTCACGGGGGCGATGGCTCAATAGGATACCGGAAAGGGAAGAAACCATGGTAACAGGATCGAAAGCTGCAGTCGGATCGGCGGGTCGGTATTTTGAGCCTTCCTATGATGTCATAGTCATCGGCGCGGGGAACGGCGGTCTCTGCGCGGCACTGAAGCTTGTCCTTGAAGGAGCCAGGGTGCTTCTCCTTGAACAGCACAACCTGCCGGGCGGTTTTGCCACCAGCTTCGTGCGGGGGCGCTTTGAATTCGAAACGTCACTGCATGAACTCTCGAACGTCGGTTCCCTGGAAAACAAGGGGTTCGTCAGGAAATTTCTCCAGGATGAAGCGGGTGTCGCCGTTGACTTTGCCGCCGTGCCGGAGGCCTATCACCTCATACTGACCGACAGAAAGGTCAATGTGAAAGTTCCCTTCGGCATCGACCGGTTCATCAATACCATCGCCGATGCCGTTCCCGGCAGCAGGGAACCCCTGACCCGATATATGGAGGTATGCCGGGAGGTCTTTCAGGCGATCGGGTATGTGAGTCGCGCCCAGGGAAAACCGGACCCGTCGGTGCTCATGGAACAATACCGGTCCTTCATGACCACCGCAGGCTACAGCGTCGATGAAGTGACCCGACAATTCGGTTTTTCCGATGAGGCCCTTGATCTCATCTATCCCTACTGGTGCTATCTCGGTATACCCGTGGACCGGCTTTCTTTCACCATCTGGGCACTGGTGCTCTATGACTACCTTGAGCGAGGCGCCTATATTCCGATGATGACCTCCCACGGTATGTCGGCCGCCATCGATGCCAGGATCAGAGAACTGGGAGGACGCACCGAGTACAACACGAGGGTCACCGCGATCCTCGTGGAGGACGGACGGGTCGTCGGGGTCGAAACAGAGAGGGGCGAGCGGATCGGGACATCCTGGGTGATTGCCGGCCTGTCGCCGCATCTCGTGTATAATTCACTTGTTACACCCCGTGCCTCATTGCCGGCGGACGCCTTCAAACTTACCAATGCAAGAAAGATCGGCGCCAGCGCCTTTGTGGTCTACCTGGGACTTGACGCGTCGCCCGATGACCTGAATATCGAAAGTTACGGATATTTTATCGGGGCCTCCATGGACACCAATAAGGCTTATGAGAACTTCTTCACCTTCGAGCCACCGCGCATGCAGGCGTCCATATGTCTCAACAGGGCGAATCCCGACTGCTCGCCTCCGGGGACGACGATCCTTTCCATGACCGCCCTTGCCGGACCTGATACCTGGAAGGACGTGAAACCTGCGGAGTATTACCGGGTCAAATCCGAATTCGCCCGGGACATAATCGACCAGTTCAGCGAGGTCGTCGGCTCACCGCTTCGCGAGCACATTGAAGAGATCGAGATCGCCACCCCGCAGACCTTTGCCCGTTATACCGGTTCCTACAAGGGGTCGATCTATGCCTATGAACAGGAACCCTGGGATTCGGTCGTCGCGCGCGCCATGACCCTTCCACAGGAGCAGTACGTCACGGGGCTTGAATTCGCCGGCGGTTACGCCGCCATGGGGAACGGCTACGAGGCGACCATGCTTTCTGGAAGGACAACGGCCCAGATGGTGATGGCGAAAATGAGGCGTTCCTGAGGGACAGGACCCGCGCACAATACATTTCTTTTGACCCTGCCGAGGTTTTCGGGTATTTCTATGTACATAGTTACCCGAAGAAAAATTCCTTTTTCACTGAGCCCGAAACGTTTTTCAGGGAGCGGGATTCGAAAATCGGGAATCATGATTCGGAAAATCAGCATTGCTTAACCGTTGCATTGGTGTTTTTCTGTTTTACGATTTGTGATTTTCACTATGGCACTCTGTCGCTTTGCCCCTTTGCCACTGACTGTAAATGTATCAAAAGCGTTTCGGGCCCGGCAAAAAAGGAATTCATATAAAATATGGCTTTCCAACTATTCAAAAATCACAAAAGGAGGTAACGCGCAATGATGATGGATGTTCCCCTGTTGCTCCGGAGCTTTCTCCTGCGAGCGGCAAAGTTCTTCCCCAGGAAGGAAATCCTTTCGGTCTATCCCGATGGCATTTTCCGTTACACCTATGCCGACTATTTCAAGCGCACCTGCCAGCTGGCGCACGCACTTGAATCGCTCGGCGTGAAAAGAGGGGACCGGGTTGCCAGTATTGCCCTGAACAATCACAGGCACCTTGAGCTGTATTACGGGGTGCCCTGCATGGGCGCGGTCCTGCATACGGCGAATTTCAGGCTTCCGCTGCACCATCTGGTCTATATCCTCAACCATGCCGAGGACAAGGTGCTCTTTATCGAGGAAGACCTGTTGTTCATCGTGGAAGCCATCAAGGACCAGCTCAAGACGATCGAGCACTTCGTGGTTCTCAGCCAGAGCGGCAAGATCCCCGAGACGACCCTCTCGCCGGTCTATTCCTACGACGAGCTCATTTCGGGATTCCCCGAAGAATATGATTTTCCCACGGATCTCGATGAGCGGTCCCCCGCCATGATGTGTTACACATCGGCTACGACGGGTGATCCGAAGGGTGTGGTATACACCCACAGGAGCATTGTGCTGCACAGCTATGCCGGGGGTGTCACCTTTGGCGTGTTGGAAGAAGATTGTGTCCTTCATGTCGTTCCCATGTTCCATGCCAATGCGTGGGGGTTGCCGCATCTGTGTCTGGGAATGGGACTGAAACATATCCTGCCGGGCAGGGATGTCCTTGATATGGGCAAGATATGCGGCATCATCGCCGATGAAAAGGTGACCGTGACCTGCGGGGTTCCCACCATCTGGCTCATGCTTTACAATTATCTCGAGCAGGGCGGGGCCCATGATTTTTCGTCCCTGCGGGTCATTGCCAGCGGCGGTTCGGCCTGTCCTCTGGCCCTCATGAGAAACCTGAACGAAAAGTATAATTTCCCCATCAGGCAGGCTTACGGCGGAACGGAAACGTCACCCCTGGCGACGGCGGCCCTGGAGAAAAGTTATATGAAGGACCTTTCCCCTGGTGATCTTTACAGTATCCGCAACAGTGCCGGCCTGCTCGCCCTTGGACTCGACATGCGGATCGTGAACGCTGAAACGGGGAAGGATGTTGCCATGGATGGCGAGGAAATGGGGGAGATCTGGCTCAGGGGACCCTGGATCGCTGATGAGTATTACAAGGAACCGGAACGCTCCGCTCAGTCATTCATTGACGGCTGGTTCCATACGGGGGACGTGGGGACCATCGACGAAGAGGGGTACGTCAGGCTTGTGGACCGGACCAAGGACCTTCTGAAAAGCGGCGGTGAATGGATCTCTTCGGTGGACCTGGAGAACATCATCATGGCCCATCCAAAGGTGATGGAGGCGGCCATTATCGGCGTGCCCGATCCGAAATGGCAGGAAGTCCCCTTTGCCTGTGTCGTCGTCCAGCCCGGTGAGCGTTTGACCCCCCAGGAAATGCAGGATTTCCTCAAGGACAAGGTGAAGGCGTCCTACTGGATCCCCAAGCAGTATGCCTTCCTTGACGCCCTGCCGAAGACGAGCGTCCTGAAGTTTGACAAGAAGGAGCTCAGGAAGATGTTCGCTGACGGGAAGCTGGAGGTCATCGAATAATTGCTTTGACCACACTGCTGAAATGGACAGAGGCGGGAGCCGTCAGACTCCCGCCTTTCTATTTCCGGGAATGGACCGCCTTAACAAATGTCGGAATGAATTGCGTCAGGTCCTCCACGATACAGTAATCAGATACCCCGAAGATCGGGGCCGACGGATCGGAGTTAACGGCGATGACGAGCTGTGAGCCCTTCATGCCGGCGATATGCTGGCTTGAACCGGAAATGCCGCAGGCGATGTAGAGCTTTGGTGAAACGGTTTTCCCCGTCATGCCGATCTGGTGACCGTAATCGAACAATCCCGCATCGCAGGCGGCCCGTGATGCGCCAACGGCCGATTTCGAAAAGACCGATGACATCTCGTATATCAGAGGGACATTCTCCGCTGTTCCCACCCCCTTGCCCGCCGAGACGATGACGTCGGCCTTTCCCAGTTCCAGCCCCGCGTATCCTGCTTCCCGTATCGAGACGGTCCGTGTTCCTGTCGGAACGTGGTGAAACGGTACGCGGTCGACCGGTCCCGGTGTATCCGCCTTTCCAGTGATCGCGGGCCAGGCTCCCGGGAGAATAGAGAGAACCGCCCGCTCGGTCAAAGTGCTTACGACGGCGACGATCTTTCCTCCCCACTGGGAACGGTCAAAGGTGAGATTCCCGGCTTCCGTTAAGAAGGCTTCAACCCCTGTCACACAGGCTGCGTCGAGACCGAGTGCCAGCAGTGGAACAAGTTCATAACCGGCGGCAGCGGTATGGGGGAGGCAGACGAACCGGGGGGGCGCATCCCCGAGAACATCCAGGATGGCGGATGCGTAAGCTTCCGCGTTGAACAGGTCGAGACCATCTCCCTGAATGTCGATGACGGGAAGCCCGGTGTCTTCGGCGAGTATGCGCGCCGGTCGACTCGATGAGCCGCCTGCGACGACGATCGTCACCGTTCCATTGATAGCCTGTGCCAGCTCGACAGCGCAGGAGACCGTCTCATAGGTGACCGGTGTGATCTCATCACCGATCCGTTCAGCGATCACGACAATGGACATGAATCCCTTTCCTCCATTATGGCGATCCGGCTCCGGCATTTACAGCATTCCCCGCTCATGAAGCGATACGAGCAGGGCCTGTGCCTTTTCTTCTGTGGTTCCAGAAAGAAATATACCCTTCGTCCCCTGCGCGGGGTGCCGGAGTCGTGTCACCCGTTCCCTGGCAGCCGGTGGGGACAGTGTTTCCCCCTCGATCGTCGTGAGTTCCTGGTGACGGGCCCGGAGGACATTCGACAGGGCCGGATATCGGGGTCTGTTAATGCCGGACTGGATGGTCAGCAAGGCCGGCAGGGCCAGCGTAAGACACACATGCCGGCCCCCTTCGATCTCCCGCTCCACAAAGAGGGTTTCCCCCCGGTCGTCGAGCTCTCGGTGAATGACCGACGCGGCGCAGGGATATCCCATAAGGGCGGCGGTCATCTGTCCCACCTGGCAGTGCATGTCGTCTTCCGCCATGACCCCGGTCAGGATCAGGTCGTAACTCTGTTCCCGTGCCCAGGCGGCTATCATTGAGGCCGTTTCGAGCGGTGTCTCGAAGCGTCCTTCCCCGGTATGAACATGGATACCACGGGAGGCTCCCATTCCGAGCGCCTTCCGGAGTGTCTCCGTGACACGCGGCGGGCCGACGGAAATAACGTCTATCGTTTCAACGGGACGCTCCTCCCGTATCTTCAGTGCTTCTTCGAGGGCGAACTCATCGAAACGGTTCATCCGGTATGTTCCTTCAAACAGGATACGACGCCGTGTTTCGTCGATGTTCAGAAGCCCTTCCAGGTCCGGGACCTGCTTGATGCAGACAAGGATGCGCATGTTCTGAATACCTGAATACCTAAGTGCCTAAGTGCCTAAGTGCCTGATAAAACATACCTCCCCTTTGGAAAGGGGGATCGAGGGGGATCTTAAATACATAAATCCCTCCCGGCCTCCCTTTACGAAAGGGAGGTGAAAAAACCTAATCCGTAATCCGTAATCCGTAATCCGTAATCCGTAATCCCATTCTCCCTCCTACCCCAGACAGCGTTTTTTTGCAATATAAAAAACGAACGTTCGCTCATTTATTTGTTGACAAGGAACGGTTCGGCGGACTATACGAATGTCATGGGCATGATCTACATGATACGGCACGGACAGGCCTCTTTCGGCCGGCGGAATTACGACAGGATCTCCCCGCTGGGTATCAGGCAATCGCGGATTCTCGGAGAATACCTTGTCCACACAGGGCTCCGGTTCGACGCGGTCTATTCATGGAAACTTGAACGCCAGCAAGCGACGGCACGGGAAGTTATCGCCTGTTATCGCGAAGGGGGATTGGACATTCCCGATGTCATTTTTTCTGAAGCACTGAATGAGTTCGACTCAAAGGCCGTCATCATGGCCCAGGTTCCGGACATGGTAAGAGAGAACCCCGGGGTGACGAAGGATATCGAGAACATTTACACCGACAGAAAGTCGTTCCAGAAGGTTTTTGAAGAGGCCGTCCTGCGATGGATCTCGGGTAAATATCAAAAAACGGGCCTGGAGCCATGGCAGGATTTTTCTTCGCGGGTCTGTGGGGGTATCAGAATGATCATCGCTGAACAGGGCAGGGGGAAGAAGATCTCCCTGTTCACATCGGGAGGTGCCATTTCGGCCCTGCTGCAGAATTCACTGTCGTTGCCGGCAGAACAGGCTATCAGGCTGAGCTGGCAGATCATCAATACCTCGGTGACTCGTTTCATGTACGATGACGAACGGATCACCCTGGCGGGGTTCAACATGATCTCCCATCTTGAGCTGCAGAAGGACCCATCGCTGATCACGTATCGGTAAGATGCGGGGCTCCATTACCGCGGTCGGATAAGAATCGCCGGCTTCCACCGGCTGAATAACAGGAGGTATTCTATGGACTTTATGGTACCGGAAAAAATACAGGTGATCACCGGGATGATCGACGAATTCGTCGACAGGGAATTGATCCCCCTGGAACCGGAATTTCTGAACAGGACCTTCAGGGATATGGTCCCGGTTCTGAGTGAAAAGCGGGACATGGTGCGGAAAATGGAACTATGGGCCCCGAACCATCCACGGGAGTATGGAGGCATGGGGCTGAATCTCGTCGAGCACGCCTACGTGTCGGAATCACTCGGCAGGTCTCCCATCGGTCATTACGTGTTCGGCTGCCAGGCGCCTGACGCGGGAAACATTGAGATCCTGTATCTCCATGGAACGGACGAACAGAAGGAAACATGGCTCCGGCCCCTTATTGAAGGGAAGATCAGGAGCTGCTTCAGCATGACCGAGATCGACATGCCCGGTTCCAATCCCATAATGATGGATACTACGGCCGTAAAGGACGGTGACGAATACGTCATTAACGGACATAAATGGTATACCTCGTCGTCGGACGGGGCCGCCTTTGCCATTGTCATGGCTGTGACGAATCCTGATGCACCGACCTATTTCCAGACGAGCATGATCATCGTTCCCTGCGATACCCCCGGGTTCAACCAGGTTCGCAACATACCGGTCATGGGAGAGGCGGGAACGGATTATAACGGCCACGGCGAGATCATCTACCAGAACTGCCGGGTACCGCAGAAAAACCTCCTGGGACCCGAGGGGCATGCCTTCGTGATCGCCCAGGAACGCCTCGGGCCGGGACGGATCCACCATTGCATGCGGTGGCTGGGTATCTGCAAGCGGGCCTTTGACCTCATGTGCAAGCGGGCATCGGAACGGGTCATGACGCCCGATGGAAAGACCCTGGGGACCAGGCAGATCATCCAGTCCTATATCGCCGATTGCGCCGCCGACATCCAGGCCGCCCGCCTCATGACCCTGCACTCGGCCTGGAAGATCGAGCAGTTTGGTGTCAAAGAGGCGCGAGAGGACATATCGCTCATCAAGTTCTTCGTGGCGAACGTCATGCAGAAGGTCGTAGACAAGGCGCTCCAGGTGCATGGAGGTCTGGGAATGACCGACGATATCATCATCCCCTGGTTCTACCGGCATGAACGGGCCGCCAGGATCTACGACGGTGCCGACGAGGTTCACAAGGTCACCGTGGCCCGCAGGATCCTGCGTGGTTACGAGGGAAAGAACATACGGTAGGGGAAAACAGAGTGGAGCGGTTTGAGTGAAGTTCGAAACGTTTAAAAAAATGGTGAGGCTCTCCACGGAAGACATTTCCAGGGAATTGTTTCTGGAAAACAGGGAGCGGATCAAGATCAAGAAGGAGGACGTGGCCGTCAGGAACCTCGTGAAGATCTTCGAAGCCGTCCTTGTCATCAGCAATCGAAAGGGATTCGCGGCGATGAGCCTCAGGGAATTGAGCGCGGAGGCCGGCCTCAGCATGGGGGCACTCTATACCTATTTTTCGAGCAAGGATGAACTGCTCGATATGCTGCAGGCGATGGGACGCGCTATTACCGGACGGGTTCTGCGGGACCAGATATCCGTGGTCGATGACACGAGGGAAAAGCTCAGGACGGCGATCCAGGCCCATCTCTATCTGAGCGAGGTCATGCAGTCCTGGTTCTATTTCTCCTATATGGAGACGAAAAACCTGAGCCGGAAGGAACACAAAAAGGCCATCGAAGCGGAACTGTATACGGAGAAAATATTTTCCGACATCATCGAACAAGGTATCGGAGAAGGAGTGTTCTCCCCTGTCGATAAAGATCTGACGGCCGCCGTCCTGAAGGCGATGCTCCAGGACTGGTATCTGAAACGATGGAAATACCGGGGAAGGAATGTTTCCGTGGAACACTACGCGGAATTTCTCACGGAACTTGTTGAGTCTTATCTTTTGTTGACGCGGTCATGATGGAGGAGAGAATGGATGTGATCGATAAATCAGTGAAAGTCAGGGAAGGAGAAGAACTTGATCTCAAACCGGTCGAGACCTTTTTGAAGGATTCCGTTCCCGGCCTGCAGGGGGAACTGGTGGTCGAGCAGTTTCCTGGAGGATATTCGAACCTGACCTATCTTATACGGGTAGGCGACAGGGAGCTTGTTCTGAGAAGACCGCCATTTGGCAGAAAAGCGAAATCGGCCCACGACATGGGAAGGGAATACCGGATCCTGTCGGCGCTGCATCCCCTGTTTCCCTATTGTCCGAAGCCCCTTATATACGCCGAGGATGATTCCGTCATGGGCTGTCCCTTTTACGTGATGGACCGCATCAAGGGCATCATTCTTCGCAAGGACCTTCCTCAGGGCCTGGCTTTTGAGCCCAAAGATGCTCGAAGGCTCTGTGAGAACCTTCTGGATATCCAGTGCCAGCTTCATTCCATCGATTACCGGGAGGCGGGTCTTGAAGATTTCGGCAGGCCCCAGGGGTATGTGCGCAGGCAGGTTGAGGGATGGAGTGAACGCTACCGGCAGGCCCGGACGCCTGACGCGCCGGATTGCGAAAAGGTCATGGCATGGCTTGCCGAGAAGATGCCCGGTGAAATAGACAGGGTTTCCGTTATTCACAATGATTATAAACTGGACAACGTGGTCCTCGACCCCGAGGACCCGACACGCATCACCGGTATCCTGGACTGGGAAATGGCAACCATCGGGGACCCGCTCATGGACCTGGGATCCTCTGTCGCCTACTGGGTGGAAGAGAATGATCCACCGGACCTGCAGGCGATCCGCCTGATGCCGACCAATATGCCGGGGGCCCTTACAAGAAAAGAACTGGTGGAACGGTACGTTGAGAGATCGGGGATACCCATTGATAACTTCGATTTTTACTACTGTTTCGGGCTTTTCCGGCTCGCCGTCATCGCCCAGCAGATCTACTACCGTTTCTATCATGGCCAGACAAAGGACAAGCGGTTCCAGATGTTCATCTTCGCTACGAAGATACTCGAGGCTACGGCACTGAGAGTAATGGCGGAATCGAATCTGTGAAACCCCTCCGGCGCCGTATCCGCGACTCGAAAAAGGAGGTTTTTCCATGTATGAATTACAGTTTGACCCCGTCCTTTGCGCGAACTGCATGACCGTCGATTGCATCATGAAATGCCAGTACATCGACATGGAGCTTGCAACGGCAAAGGAGGAACACGACAAGGTGGTCAGGGGTGAGGATTCGGCGATTCTGAGGAAATGCGTGACCTGCTATGCCTGCGAAGAGTATTGCCCCTGTGACAATCACCCCTTTTATCTCATTGTCGAGCGACAGGAACAGCTGGATATTCATCCGGTCCCGAAGCCCATAGAAAAATCTCAGGTCATCATGATGGCGCCGAAGGGACGGATCGAGCGCCAGGAGGTCAAGGAACCGGTTATCAACCTCTGCTACTTTCCCATGCTGAAGCGATCCATCGCGGGAAAACTGTACGAGGGAGCTTCGCTTATCATGGGCAGCGACATCTTCTGCAATCTCATGTTCCTTCACTTCGCCCGCAACTCGGTCATCAAGGAGCGGCTGCCGGCGATGATGGACAATATCATGGCCTATCATCTGGGTCCGAGCGGCGTGAAGGATTTTGTCTGCTACCATGACGAGTGTTACGGGACCTATACATCCTGGGCGCCGGCCTTCGGTATGGAGGTCCCCTTCAGGCCGATCCACCTTTTCGATTTTCTTCAGAAGCGCCTGACGGAATTACAGTCACAGATAAAACCGCTGGGGATAAAGGCAGCCTATCAGCGTCCCTGCTCGAACCGCCTCTGCCCGGAGACGGACCGGTTCGTCGATGGTATTTTCGAACTGATCGGCGTTGAACGCGCGGAACGGGAATATGACCATGAAAACGCCCTCTGCTGCGGGGGTGTCATGGAGGCACAGCAGTTGTTCGACCTGGCTGAAGAGGTCCAGGGTAAGAACGTTGAGGACATGAAAGCCTCAGGCGCGACGCATTGTGTCTTCAACTGTCCCTTCTGTTTTTTCACTCTCATGGGGAAGGTGACCGAAAAGGGTATGACGCCCATACTGATGTCCGACCTGTGCCGCATGGCGCTGGGCGAGTAACGGGAAGGGAGGGAATCCATGGACCGGATATATGAAAAACTGGCAGCCATCGTGGGAAAGGAGTTCATTTCCAATGCCCCTGAGGAACGATATCTTTATGCCCGTGACCAGGGTGTGCAGCAGGCAAGCGCGCCCGACTATGTGGTGATGCCGGACTCGACGGAGGAAGTGCGGCAGATAGTGCTGCTGGCCAATGAGGAAAGGATACCCGTTGTACCCATGGGGGGAGCACTGGTGCTTTCGGGCCTCACTATCCCGCTGCGGGGGGGCATCGTCCTGGATATGAAGCGGATGAACCGGATCCTCGAGGTGAACGAAGCGAGCCATTACGTCGTCGTAGAGGCCGGTGCGTCACATGGAATGCTTCAGGCCTATCTGAAAAAACACCATCCCGCGGTGAAACACTCAGTGCCCGACGCGCCTCCCGTGGCGACCGTCGGCGGGAATATGGCCATTCACGGTTCCGGCCATCTCTCACAGAGCGAAGGAGGGTTTCATTCCGAGATGGTCACGGGACTCGAGGTGGTCCTCGGTACCGGTGAGGTGCTGAAGCTGGGGTCCTGCTCCACCGTACCGAAGTGGTTTTCCCGGGCCCCCCTGCCCGACCTGGCCGGGTTGTTTCTCGGATGGAACGGTACGACGGGGGTCATCACCAAGATCGGCATGAAACTCTTTCCCAGTCCGAAACTGAAGGACGTGATGATGTTCATGACGGAGGATATCGACTCCGTAACGGATATTCTTTTCCGGGTCATCGGTACCGAAATGGCCGAGGACATCGCCTTCTTCGTGTCCCCCATGCCCGCCTATTTCGACGGCTTTCAGCTGCTCATGGTTTCCGTCGTGGCAAATTCGGAGAAGGAGATGAGGATGAGAAAAGAGCTCATCCGGGATTCGGTTCAGTCCTATCTCGACGACAAGGAAGCGGGATTCCTTCCCCTCCCGCCGCATATGAAGGTGAAACTGGTGGAAGCGCCGCAGAAGAACCTGAGCGAGTTCGCAGATGTCATGAAGGGCGGCGGCTTTGAATATGTGGGGGCCATCATGCCCGTTGAGGCCATTCCCGAGGCATACCGCGCGGGTCTGAAGATCACCGAAAAATATAATATCACCTATTCCATGGGTGCCCGGGTCGTCGGCCGCGGTCACTCGGTCATGTTCTATTACGCCTATCCCTTCAATCGGGCCGACAAGGAGAACATGGGAACCGTGGCAAAGGCCCTGGAGGAGACGAATGAAGCGGCCCTGGAGATGGGCGGCATTCCCTGGAAGACGGAGGTTTCGGGCCAGCAGCTCATACTGGAGCGGATGGAACCGGGGACGTACCACTTGATGACGCAGATACGGAAGCTTCTCGATCCCAATGGGATCATGAATCCCGGCAACTGGGAGGTGCGGTCATGAAACAGGAATACGCCGATATAGTTCACCGTTGTTTCCGGTGCGGATGGTGCAAACTGCCGACGAACTACGTCGATTTCAATTGCCCCGCCTACCTGAAGTACCGCTTCGAAACATTCGCTTCGGGCGGGAGGATGTGGCTTATCAGGGCCTGGCTGGACGGAGATATAGAAACGAGCGAGCGTCTCGGGCAGATCCTCTTTTCCTGCGTGACCTGCAAGAACTGTGTCGAAGCCTGTGCCCTTCCGAAGATCAAGGACAGCCTGGTCGATATTTTTATCGCCGCCCGGGAGGACCTGGTCGAGAAAGGCGCTGTCCCCCCCGCTGTCCGGGATTATCTGAAGGCCATGAGCATCAGCGGCAATCCCTATAAAAAGCCCCGGGATGAGCGGAGCGACTGGGCGAAGGGACTCGATCTGCCCGAATTCACCGATCAGGAGTACCTGTTCTATGTCGGTGACGTCGGATCCTATGACGAACTGGGCATGAAGATGGCACGGGAGGTCGGGAAACTGCTGAGAGATACGGGCCTGTCGATCGGCATCCTCGGCTCCGCCGAAGTGAGCGACGGCAATGATGTGAAAACGCTCGGGGAAGCGGGACTCGCTTCGCACCTGATGCAGGAGAACATCAGGGTCCTGCGGGAACGGGGAGTACGGAAGATCATCACCCTGTCTCCCCACGGGTATAATGCCATGAAGAACGATTATCCTTCACTGGGGGGACGTTTCGAGGTGTATCACTACACCCAGGTGCTCGGCCTCATGGTGAATGACCGGGTACCCAAGGGAACGCTCGACGTGAAGGTGACCTTCCATGATCCCTGCTACCTGGGACGGTGGAACAGGGAATACTGGGGTCCCCGGTTCCTTCTGGGTTCCGTTCCGGGAGTGCGCCTGGTCGAGATGGACCGTAACATGCAGAATGCCCTGTGCTGCGGTGGCGGCGGCGGAAATTTCTATACCGATATCCTGGGAACGGGTGCCGATTCGGCAAGCCAGGTCAGGGCGCGGGAAGCCCTTGACACGGGAGCCGACATCCTTGCCGTGGCCTGTCCCATCTGCCACAAGATGCTCGACGATGCCGTGAAGGCAGAGGGGCTTGAGGGCGCCATCAGGGTCATGGACGTGGCGGGAGTGGTAAATCTATCGAGAGGCTGAGGAAAAACAGATGAAGGTTGAAGACATAAGAAAAGTATTGGTCCTCGGGGCAGGGACCATGGGACAGATGATCGCGTTCCAGACAGCCCTGAGCGGCTATGAGGTGGTCGTCTATGACATCGATGAAGGCGTCTTCGAGAAGGCACGGGCGCGGATGGAAAGAATCGCCTCGTCGCTCGTCAGGCAGGGAAAGGCCACGCGGGAGCAGGCCGATGAATCAATCGCCCGCGTCCGGATGACGGCGGACGCCGCCGAGGCGGCCTGCGACGCCGATTTCGTGAGCGAGTCGGTGCCGGAGGACCCCGCTTTGAAAGGACAGGTCTTTGCCCGGTTCAACGAGCTCTGCCCGCCGCGGACCGTGTTCACCACGAACACGTCCACTTTGGTGCCCTCACAGTTCGCGGATCAGACGGGAAGGCCGGACAAGTTCGCCGCGCTGCATTTTCATGACATCAGAACGAACAATATCGTGGATATCATGCCGCACCCGGGGACGGCACCGGAAACGGTGCGGCTCATCGAGGATTTCGCCCGGAGTATCGGACAGACGGCCATCGTCCTTCACAAGGAATGGAACGGCTATGTGTTCAATACCATGCTTTCGAGCTGGTTCTCGTCGGCCCTTACCCTGGCGTCGAACGACGTCGCGTCTCCCGAGGATATAGACCGCGCCTGGATGGGTGTCATGAACGTTCCCGTCGGGCCCTTCGGGGTGATGGACCAGGTGAGCCTCAGCACCGTCTGGTTCATTCTTGAATATTGGGCTTCGAAGAACAACGATCCCCAGGCGAAACAGAACGCACAGTTCGTCAAGCAGTATGTTGACAAGGGCTTTCTGGGGGCAAAGGCGGGCCGGGGTTTTTACTCTTACCCCGGTGCTGCATACCGGCAGCCGGATTTTATTGGAAAAAAATGACGGACGGGCGGAAAACCCTCAAAATGGTTGACATTGCTATACGAGATTATAATTGATCGGTGAGAGAGCTTGTATGGGAACCTATTCGCTGGAAGAATTGGAACGATATTTTTCACCTCATCACATCGCCGTTATCGGTGCCACCCCGAACAACCAGTGGTTCGGCAACATTGTAGCGAACGCCGTCGAAGCGGGTTTTACCGGCAGGTTCTATCCGGTCAATCCGCGGGCTGAGGAGATATACGGGGTCAGGGCCTTTCCGAATATTGATGAACTGCCGGCGGAAGTTGATTTCGCCGTCCTTATCGTGAAGAGTTCCCTCGTGCCCGACGCGGTGCGGAAACTCAACAATCGTGGCGTCAAACATGTGCTCCTTGTTTCATCGGGGTTCGCCGAGGTCGGGGAAGAGGGCAGGAACAGCCAGGTTCAGCTCCGGCGTTACTGCCGGGACGAGGGGATCATCCTCATGGGGCCGAACTGCCTCGGTTTCGTGAATCCGGCGAAGAAGGTGAGCGTTTTCAGCGGGCGGGCCGTGGAGGGTGCGCCGTTTTCCGGCCATGTGGCCGTTGTAGGCCAGAGCGGCGCCACTTCAGAGGTGATCGCCACGAAGATACTGAAAAAGGGACTGGGGATTTCCCTCTATGTCACGACGGGGAACGAAGCCCTGCTCACGGCGGAAGACTGCATGGAGTACCTCGTTCATGACGACAGGACCCGTGTGATAACCGCATTCATCGAGGAGTTCAGGAATGTCAGGAAGCTGAAGGAGGTTGCCAGCCGTGCCGCCGAAGAACGGATCCCGATCATCATATTGAAGATCGGCAGTTCCGCGAAAGGGAAAAAGGCGGCCGCTTCCCACACGGGGGCCCTTGCCGGGAATGACAGGATCATTGACGGCCTGTGCCGGCAGCTCGGGATCATCCGGGTGGAAACCATCGAAGAGCTTGTTGAAACCACCGCCCTGTTTTCACGGGTCCCTCGGTTGCCGGCCGGCCCGGGTCTCGGGATCTGTACCTTCTCGGGGGGATTGTGCGGCCTCTATGCGGACCTCTGCGACAGGTACGGCATAGCCCTTCCGCCCCTGGAGGAAAAAACCCTTTCACGGCTGAAGGAGCTCCTGCCCGCCTTTGCCCTGCCTGATAACCCGCTCGATGTGACCGGCTCTGGGTTTCTCGGTGGTATGAAGGAAATAGTTCAGTCCATGGTGGAGGACGGGAACCTCGACCTGATCGTGCCCATCTGCATCCCCCCCCAGAACGAAGAGGATTTCTTCGCTCCCATTATCAATGATTCATTCCTGAAGATCCTGCCCACGGTGAAGAAACCCGTCGTGCCGATCACTTTCAGGGAGATGACGGACTATGCGCGACGGTACTTCAATGAGAAGGGATTATTCTATATAGAGAGTCCCGACGTCGGCTTCAGGGCGTTGGCGCACTTCATCGGCTATGGTGTATTTTTGAAAAGATCGGCCGAAGGGAACGGAAGCTAGCCCTGTGGTCATGAGAAATTTTTCTTGGGATCACCGCCGACCGGAGCCGTTACAGTAACAATGCCGGTGAGACATTCCCGGTGCAGTAGCTGGACGCCGGTACATATCATATCTCCGGGCATCTGAGAGCCCTGCAACTACTGAGGCCTTATGGATTCAGGAAGGATCGCAGCTTTTTTTGATTTTGACAGAACGCTCATCGTGGAAGAAAGCGGCAAGATGGGTTTCCGGTGGATGCTGGACCAGCGGATGATCCTCCCCGGGTTCATGATCAAGGTCCTGTTCTCCAGCCTTTTCTACCGGTTGAACCTGCTCTCCGAAGAACGCATGGTCCGGATAATGTTGAGTTTTTACAGAAACCGGCGCCTTGAGGAGTTTCAACCGGGTTCCAGGGATTTTTACCGGGAATACCTCAGGCCCCACTTGGCACCGGCGATCGTGGCGAGGCTCGAAGAGCACCGGGAGAGGGGACACCTGCTTGTCCTCGTATCGGGCTCGCTCCGGTATCTCCTGGAACCGGCCGCTGAGGACCTCGGGTTTGACCTGCTTCTCTGTACCGACCTGGAGGTGGACGCCGACGGCTTTCTGACGGGGAACCCCGAAGGCCCCGTCTGTGTTCAGGACAACAAGAGACGGGCCACCCTGAAAATAGCTGAGCAGCATGGCCTCGATCTCGGGCGGTCCTATGCCTACGGAGACCATCATGCCGATATTCCGCTGCTCGAGTTGGTGGGATATCCCCATGCCGTGGAACCTTCAGGAACACTGGAGAAGGTCGCCCGTGAACGGGGATGGCCCATTCTGCGATACCGGTAAGTGCCTACGGAAAAGATGAAACTTCATATTCATGGACTTTTCATAGATTAATGCTCAGATCCCTTTTTCGTTGGCCCGAAGCGTTTTTGACACATCTAACGGCTTGCTTCAGGCGATCTCAAAACTCGCCTGCGGCTCAGACAGTTGAGATCGCTTATCTTCCGCTTCGCCAAGATGTATTGCAAAAACGTTTCAATGGCCGCTTCAACAGAGATGTGAGCATTAGTCAGGCCATCCACGTTTTCAGATCTCACATTAATTACACGCTCCCAGTCGTTACGTCAGGAACCGTATCGTGAAGGGATAGCGGAAATGTTCGCCCCTGCTCGTCTTGACCGAGGCAATGATGATCAGAACAATGTCGGTAATGATGACGATGGGCAGCAGGACGAACCCGATGAGAATAACATAGAGAAGCCCCGCGATCAGTGCGTAAATGGTCATGGAGATCTGGAAGTTCAGTGATTCCCTTCCCTGTTCGTCCACGAAGGGGAATTCATCTCTCTTGACCAGCCAGATGATGAGCGGTGCGATAATGTTTCCCAGGGGAAAAACATAGGCACAAAGGGCGGTCAGGTGACAGAGCATGGCCCAGGTTGTGTCGCGCTTGTCCTCGGCTCCAGTGTTCATGGGTTCATCCCTTTCTTTCATCGGTCATCGGAAAATCCCCATGACCGGTATGCTATTCATCAAGAATCGCCACCACTCGTGCCGGTCCGGCGCTGCCGCCCTTGATCTTGAGAGGGAAACAGGCCACCTTGAACCCGAAGGGAGGCAGGGGGGCGAGATTCATGAGCCGTTCAATATGACAATAGGGAACACCTGCCTGGTGGGCCGCCCAGAAAATTCCCGTTTCCTGTTTTTCAAGGGCCTCGGCTACCTGAAGGTTCAGCGGCCGGTCCCAGCCCCAGGCGTCGATGCCCACGACACGGATACCCTTTTCGTAGAGCCATCGCGTTGCGTCAGCGGTGACACCGCATCCCTTGAACATGTAATCGGGTTCGAAGTAGAACCGGTCCCTTCCCGTGTACATCAGAACGATATCAAGGGGCTTCAACTCGCGGCCGATCCGCTCCAATTCCTTTTCGACATCATCGACTGTCACCGGGTTGCCTTCCCCCTTACCGGTCATGTCCAGCTTTACCCCGTCGCTGAAAAACCACTCAAGGGGCAGTTCATCGATGGTGGGGGCCTTTTTGCCGTCGATGGTGCTGTTATAGTGCCACGGTGCGTCCACATGGGTTGAGTCATGGGTTCCCAGCCGCGTGATTATTTCCATGGACCAGCCCTCGCCGTCGCGGAGAAGATGAGACGGCAGACCCAGGAGGTACTCCACCTGTTTCGCCCCCGATGCATGATCCTGATACTCTATCTGTGTTTTCAGAATATCGAGCGTTCCTTCGGGGCTGTTCTCTATTGTCGTTGAAAGGTCAATGATTCGCATGGGTATCCTCCCTTATGAAATATGACGACTTTGTAAAAAGTCCATATGCTGTGTTACGCTTCATCCTACGTCATTGCGACGTACAAAAAAGTACGCCTCATTCCTCAGGATTCGCGCGCCTTGCCTCTGGAGCTTTTTACAAAGCCGCTCCATCCGCTCAGGTTTTACGACTTTTTACAGGGTCGTGAAATATAATGCGTGTATTCTTACCCATGATTGCAAAATAATCAATACCCGACCGCTTTTTGCCTGCATCTCCCGCCTGCCGCGGCTGGTATGTTCCAAAACGCCCCGGCACAGGTGTTCCTTGATTTTTCCCACTGCTGCCATTATGATGCCCTCTGAGTCCTGAAGGAAAACTTTTTGAAAGGCACGGTGGTCATTGACCATGGAAGTACCGTCATTCTTCGAATCCGGTTTTTTTATCTGGGTGGTGATCCCGCTGCTCATATTCTTCGCCCGGATAATCGATGTTTCGATCGGGACGATGCGTATCGTCTATATCGCCCGCGGCTTCAAGTTCCTGGCACCGATCTTCGGTTTCGTCGAGATACTCGTGTGGCTTCTGGCAATCGGCCAGATCATGAGGAACCTGACGAATCCCCTCTATTACGTGGCATACGCGGCCGGCTTCGCGACGGGGAATCTCTTGGGCATGTATATCGAGGAGTGGCTCGCCGTGGGCCGGGTAATCATCAGGATCATTACCCAGAGAGATTCCTCGAAACTCGTTCAATTCCTTCGGTCATCAGGATACGGTGTCACTACCGTCGATGCCGAGGGTGCAACGGGCAGTGTGAAATTGATTTTCACCGTTGTCGACCGGGAGAGTGTGGAGTCCATCATTCCCGTGATACATAAATATAATCCGAGAGCATTCTATTCGGTCGAAGATGTCAGACTTGCCCGCGAAGGAATATTCCCGCCGTCGAGACGCCTCACCGACCTCCTGAGGCTTCGAAAAAAAGAATAGACAATCGAGCCTGGTGCCGCACGGCGTAATGTTAAAAATCAATCCATTCCCACCATCGTTTATTGTATTGTGAGATCTATCATAATATCTTCAATAATTACGGTAGAATCCTCATGATGAATTAGCAACCGCATGTTCACCTGCATTACGCGGGGAGTGAACTCACCGAGCTCATCCCGGGTCACGCGGGGCGGTGGAAGCGGCCGTTCTTGGAGTGGGGGAAAAATACCTCAGGCAGAGCGACGGGATCTTCGGTTTCGTCAAGAAAACATTGAACGGGGACCAGTCAGCGAACCCGAGGGCGGCGGTCACCGCTCGCACAAACGGCACGGGAAGCCATAAAATCGCTCTGGGCCAACCTGAAGACCTGAATGAACGGTTCTCAGTTCTCAGGCCGATGCGGAGATTCTCCGCAGACGGGAGATTGTTACTTCGGCTTCCTCGACGATATCGCGGATAATGACCCCGATACTCTTGATATCCTGTATCAGGCCGATGCCTTCACCGGCCGAGGCGATACCGTACTCCACGTTCCCCTTCTCATACACCGTTTTTCCGAAGTTGCCCTCCAGGGCGCTCATCAATTCCTCGAGGGTGCCGCCTCGTGATTCGATTTCCTGGATCTTCGCCGTTGTGGCGTTCCGGATCATCCGTGCCGAGTTGCCGACGGATTTCATCAGCACTGCCGTATCGGTTTCGCTGATCTCGAGAAACCGCTTTTTCCAGTTCTCATGAAGGGGGGCTTCCGTGGATGCCAGAAAGCGGGTGCCCATGAGAACCGCCTCTGCGCCCAGGGCCAGCGCTGCCACGAGCCCCCTGCCGTCGACGATGCCACCGCCGGCGATGACCGGGATGGAGAGTTCACGTGCCGTCCTGTTGATGAGAACCATGGATGTTGTGTCCGACATGCCGGTGAAACCGCCGCATTCATATCCGACGACGATGACCGCATCAACGCCGATGCTCTCGGCTTTTTTTGCGAACCGTGCCTGGGGAACTTTATGGATCAGAGGAATACCGGCTTCCCTGATGCGCGGTGCGATCTCGACGGGGAGCCGGCCGGCCGTTTCAAAGGCGGCGACCTTCTCTTCTATTGCCGTCTCCAGAAGATCGAAGAGCGCCTCTCCGGGGTTGATAGTGGAAAGCATCGAGATGTTCACCCCGATGGGTCCATCCGTCAGGGCTCTCGCTTTCCGTATTTCCGACTTCATCGTCTCCGCGTCGGCGAAGGTCGCCGCGGGCAGGAACCCGATACCGCCGGCCTCGGCCACGGCTGCCACCATTTCGGCGTTCGATACCCAGTGCATCGCTCCCATGAGGATCGGATGCCGGATCCCCAGCAGTTCTGTCACTCTTGTTTTGATCATGTTCTCTCCCGCGGTACCCGTGATATCGGCACATTCGATCCAGGTGCCTCTCCGGTCAGGGCATGAATCGGAGTGTGATCGCCCGCGGACCGGTGTGATTTTGATCAGGGGCCCTGTTTTTCGTTGTGGCTGATTCAACTGAAGGGCATGACGGTAATCACCGCGCTCAACCGCCAGCGGTCTCCACACTATGATTCCATCAAATGATGGAATATGTAAATAAAATCAACCGGAATGTCAAGCAAAAGTTGACGGTTTTGTGAGAAAGACCATATGGGGTGCCTGAAGATGCAACCGGTTCTTTCTCCTTGACAATCTTCTAGAAAACGATATTGTTTTCAACAGGTTTCAACTTTTCGTCGCGGCCGGTGAAAATCCCGGGCGCAGGGATCGAGCTGGGAAATGCCCGTGGCGGAGGATCGGCCGGCCGTCTCATGTAATTGATGCAGTAGAATATGTCGGGGGAATGTCGAAGTGGCCGGGAAAGTCGTTGTCATCGGTTCCGGGATCGGGGGGAGCGGTGCGGGAGCCCTCCTCGCGAGCGCGGGGTATGACGTGACGCTTTTTGAGTCTCAACCCTTTTCAGGTGGAAGGTGCGCCTCCCTTGAAAAAGGCGGGTTCCGCTATGATATCGGGGTCCATATGTTCAGCCGGGCCGACCGGGGGCCAATCGGTGAGATCAACAGGTGCCTCGGTGGTGACCTGACATGGATACACCGGAACCCTCCCTGCAGGGTCATGGGCAGGGTTGAATTTGATTTTCCTCTTGACATCAGACCACTGGGAACACAGATCAACATCGCCAGGAGCCTGGGGGTGAAACCGAAACATTACCTGGGGGCCTTCCGCCTGTTCCGCTCGCTGTTGAGGGGCACCGGGGTGCAGCGTAACGATGAGATCATGCTTCGTGATTACATACATCGATACACCGATGATGACGTTATTCATCTTTTCATGAACTGCATTTCCCAGCTCTATTTCGCCCTTTCCTACAATGAATCGAGCGCCGGCGAGTTCATCTGGAGCTTTTCCCGCATGTTCAATGATGCCGCTTTCGGATATCCCACCGGCGCCGGAGGTGAAATAACCGATTCCTTTCTGCGCTCCGGCGGGCGATGGGGAATGAAAGTCCGCTTTGAAGAGCAGGTCCGCCGGATCATCGTGAAACGGGGTCTTGTCTGGGCTGTGGAAACCGACAGGGGGACCTGCCGTGCTGATATCGTCGTTTCCAACGCGGGATTGCTGAACACGATCAGACTGGCCGGTGAGGAGCATTTCCCCGATGATTATGTGGCGAAAGCGGAAGGATACGTGGATTCGAACGCCTATGTAACGATCAAGTACGCGCTGGAACGGCCCGTTATTTCTTACCCCGTAGTATTTTACATGCCCTCCGGTGATCCCCGGGGGGTCTTCGATTACATTCGCCAGGGCCGTGTTCCGGAAGACCCCTATATTTTCATGCCCGTCCCGTCCAATCATGATCCACGGCTGGCGCCGCCGGGAATGCAGCTTGTCATCGCCGGAACGGCGGTTCCCTCTGATGCTTCCGATGAACTCTGCCGGGCGGTGCAGGACAGTATCCATCGCAAGGTGTGTGAACTGTTCCCCGATCTGGAAGGGGCCATTATCTGGCAGCTTCGTTCAACGGGAAGAGATGTCGCCGAACTGACAGGGCACCGGCGGGGTGAATGCATCGGCCTCGGACAGACACCCTCACAGGTGGGTGAATTACGGCCGAGCATGAAGACCCCTGTTCAGGGGCTCTGGCTTGTCGGAGCCGATGCCGGCGCCCGGGGCATCGGTACGGAGATCGCCGCGGGGAGCGCTCTGAGCCTGTCTGCCGTGCTCAATCCCCGGTGAAGTTCCGCCTGTTGTTCCTATTTATCCAGGCGGTACGCATCATAACCGTGATCGATGAGATACCGATCGTAGATGGGAAAAACCCTTTTCGCCGCCGGAAGTACTTTGAGCATGCGATGAACGGGACCCTTCAGGACGACCCGTTTTTTTATGAGCGCATTGGGGAGGTTCAATCCACCGAGCCAGAAGCGGTGCCCGTCCTCGGCGCTCACATAGAAAACAGCGGTGGGTTGTTTCGGATTTTCGTCGTTGAAACTGATCTGTATCGGTTCTTCCTCACAGTCTATGATGATTCGAAGGTCAGGGTCCTTCAGCTCGAAATGAACGACCAGGCGGGTGTCGTTCAATTCCTTTCCCGGTTTTTCCACGACGGGATCTCTCTCTTCCATGCGTCGTGTAAAATCGACAAAAAACCCTCCCAGGACTTCCTTTAATTCCTCAGTCGATTCGAATTTTTTCATGGTTCCCGCTCCCTCGATTCAGTCGTTTCTTCCCTCCCCGCATTTTCCTCCTTCAGGAGTCTCCGGTGAGCCAGGACGGCGGCGCCCAGGGCCCCGATCAGCTGGGGATCGATAGTGCCGTCAAGAGAGGTGATCGCACTGCCCAGCTTCTGTCCCAGGGCGGCAACGACGCCTCTGTTTTTTGCGACGCCGCCCGTAACGACGACCTTCTCACGAAGTCCGACACGATTGACGAGAACGGCCACGCGATTCGTGAGCGATATGTGCAGGCCTTTGATGATGTCTGGGATGTTGGCGCCTTCGTTGATCAGATTGATAACCTCCGATTCCGCGAAAACGCTGCATACGTTCGAAATGGCGACGGGACTGGTGGATCGTCCGTCAAGGGCGCCCAGGTCTTCCACGCCGACCTCCAGTATGCGGGCCATCATTTCGAGAAAACGTCCCGTTCCGGCGGCGCACTTGTCGTTCATCGCGAAATTCTTGAGCCGGCCCCGTTCGTCGATGGCGATCGCCTTGCAGTCCTGCCCGCCGATATCGATGACGGTCCGAACATCGGGAACGAGAAAATGAGCGCCGGCGGCGTGGCAGGATATCTCGGATGCATTGTCGTGGGCGAAAAGGACCTTCGCCCGTCCGTAACCGGTGCCGATGATCGACGCCACTTCCGTCGGAGAAACTCCCGCCATTTCGCAGGACTCATGAAATACCCGCTCCGCCGTTTTTACCGGATTGACCGTGCTTGGACCGATAACTGAGGAAAGAATGTTCCCGTTCTTCATGATGAGCGATTTTGAAGCCGTGGACCCGATATCGACGCCGGCGGTGATTTTCCCGGATGAGCTCATTCTCTCCCCCCATTCATGCCTGATCTCTGCCCGGTATGACGATATCCTCAACAAAATTCTTGATCAGGACCTCCACATCATCCCGGGGAGTGACACGCGGGTCCAGCATGTCGAATTCAAAGATGAGCAGGGGAAGCCCCATGCGTTCCGATTCCTCCCTCACGAGGCCCGATGCCCCCCAACTGTGAGTGCACCCCAGGTGCCCCGGTATGATGCCGAAGTCGGCGCCATAGAGTTTACACAGGGTCCGGTAATCGGAAAGATAATCTTCTATGCTGCCGAGGAGTTGCCGCGTCATGGGGAAATTACGCAGGGCGTTGTATGCGATACCCTCCAGGGTTCGCTCTCTGGATGACAGGTCGATCAGGTTGCCGGCGTTGAAGAAACCGAACATGTCCATGGGAATGGTGACCTTGCACTCCATTTCGAGCCAGTTGTAGAAATTCAGGTCGGTCCAGAAGGGGGTACCGTACCATATTGCCCGGACTTCCTCCCCGTCAACGGCCCGGTTTCCGCGCTCGATGAATTCCTTCTGTTCCTGGAGGGTCTCCAGGGCATACTCGACGCCGCTTTCGTGGCCGGAGAACACCGTTACCACAGCTGCCATGATGGACAGGGTCTCGCAGGGCTGGGCCGCCGGCCGTATCTGCCGAAGGTCCGCCCATTCGGCCACCGACTCCATCATTTCGTTGTACAACCGGCAGGCGTGACCGAGACGCTCATAATCGTATGTTATATGCAGGGTGTCCTCGAGGAACTGTATGACGCTTATGAACTGCCGCGCCACGTATTCGATCTGTTCGCGGCCCGCCGTCGAGGGCATGTCGAGAACAATGGTTGGTTTTTTTGTTTCGGCCACCATGTTGTTCACCAGGCATGTCTGGGAATCACAGGGCGTGGTCAGGTAAAATCCCGCGTCGGGCTGGGGGATTACCCTTTCTATGTAGCTGCCGTGGGCGATGCGGTCCACGGAACATATCTCCGGTGCCATTCCGGCGGCCTCGGCCGCATCGGCAAGCCGGGCGTTCCACACACCGGGTTCGCCCACCAGCGACTGGATCACCGGCAGCGCCTCGAGCTGGTACCAGAAGACCTCGTCCGTATTGAAGCCCCGCATGAGGGTGCCGGGAACGGCGAAGTTGCCGTAGATGATCTTCTTTCCCTCGTCCATGGCCCGAAAGACCTCATCGATATAGCGGCGGTATATTTTCAGAACGGCACCATGGGTGCGGTCTTCTGATTCCTCCGAAAAGATATCCTGAAGGATATCTATGGATTCGTATACCTCTTCCCATATTTTCCATCGCTCTTTTCCGAGAATGGCCATATCCGGATTCCCTCTTGTCAGTTAAATTCCTTCCTGGCGTTGATGAGTTCCACGAATGCCTGCAGTCTGGTCTTCATCTGGCCCGTGGAGAAGAAGCCGTATTCGCGCTCGAGCTGCAGGAGCGGTATGTCCAGTTCTTCACAGTAAGGCCGCATGTTAAGGACATCCACGCCCCAGAGTTGGCAGAACTTCAGCTTCTGGAAAATAATGCCGTCTGCGCGATACTCCCGGTACGTTTCCATGATCGCTTCGAGACGTTCGGGAAAGGAATCACCGATACGGGCACAGGGGAAATGTGTCAGATAACGGCGGGACAAGGCCGTCAACGGCTCTTCGTTCACATTCACATCGTCCCGGTATGACCGTAGTCCGAAACAGACAGGGTCGGCAACCACGTCGATCCCCTGTTCTTCCACGAAGGTCATGTAATCGGGTTCATCAAGAAGGCTGCCGGCAACCAGGACCCTGACGGCTCCATTCCGGCCGGTGGCCGATTTTCTCGATTCGAGCAGCGTTTGTGCCGCATCGATGAAATCATCGATCGGCATTTGGTGGAAAGCGATCGCGACGGTAAGCATCTCGGCGCCGCTGATCGGCGGGGCGTCGTTCCGGCGGAGTTCCGAGAGCTCCCGCAACAGTTTCCTGCCACGGTTGTACAGGTCTATGGCGGATGACAGATCATCGTCCCTGATGCGGAAGTTGAGCCATTCTTCAATGCCGGTTTTCAGGGAGGTGAGTTCCTCGGTGAAATAGGAAATGTTTTCCTCCCGCTCGACTCGCGGGACATGGATCACATCATGATAGGAAGGCGGGTTCTTCACCATCCAGTTTTGCGTTGCCCGGCGGATCTGATCGCAGGTGTTGCAGCCGATCACCCCGTCGATGAAAGAGAGGTCGTTTTCGAGGGCGAGTGTCAGGACATTCCGGCAATAGGTGCAGGTGCGTGCACTCAGGTAGGTTGTTCCGGCACCGATATCCCTTCCGGGAATACCGGTTATCCGATAGGGGATGGCACCGGCCGCGTAAATGATCTCCGCAGGCAGGTAGGAGCAGAAGTAGCCGATTATCTTGTTTCCGGCGTCCTTTTCCTCTCTGATGCGTCGATTATAAGGGTTGGCGACGACCTCCCGAAAGGGTTCCATGGCTTCCGTGCTCACGATGATCGCTCCCCGGGTCCTGTTTATGATTCCGGATTTTCAGTGAAAGGCCGATCCGCATTTTCAACGGGTCTGTGAGGGATTGTAAGAATTCGTGAAGATGTGACGTGCCGTCAGGCGAGATTCACCATTGCAGTATCCCTCCCCGGAATGTTCGAGGCCCCCACCAACATACTGACATTGTGAATAAATATAAGACGAAGTATAGAGGAATGAGCGGTGAAAATCAATTTTAAAAATTCAGTTTGCTTCTTCCGCCGCTGCATCCTGTTCCCTGGCAAGCCCCGCCAGGGCCTCTTCCACATATTTCCAGTTGAAGTGACTTCCACGGTACTTTTCAAGTGCATCGGGGACACATTCAATGAATGCTTCCACTACGTCTGGTTCGAAGTGGGTCCCGGCGTCGGTTCGCAGGATTGAAAGGGCCTGCATCACCGGCATGGGGTCCTTGTTGAGGGTTTCACCTTCGGTGTACTTGGGATAATCGCGCTTCGAGGTAAGAGCGTCGAACACGTCGGCAACGGCCATGATCCTGGAACCAATATGCAGCTGCTCGCCTTTCAGTCCGTCGGGATATCCCTCGCCGTTTATTTTTTCGTGGTGGTGGGCAGCTATATCGGGGACATCCCTGAGGTCGCTGGGAAAGTGGAAGTTCTCAAGGATTATTTTTGTTTTCTTTGCGTGGGTGTTCATTTCAGCCCGTTCAGAAGGAGAGAAGACCCCATCTTTCAGAAGGATCGTGTCGCGTATGCCGATCTTGCCGATATCGTGAAGCAGGGCGGCAAGCTTCAAAGACTCGATTTCTTTTTCACTCATCCCCATCTTTCTCGCGATGAGAAGGGAGTATTCCTTGACCCGCTCCGAATGGCCCGCCGTCAAGGGATGCCGTGCGTCCACGGTGGCTGAAAGGGTGTTGATGGCGCTCTCAAAAGACAGGCGGATTTCTTCAAGGAGAAAGGAATTTTCCAGGGCAATACCGATCTGGGCGGCAAGGGCCTTGAGCAGGATCTCATCCTCATAGTCGAATTGCACCTTGTCCTGCTTGTTGATAACCTGAAGAACCCCTATACGCTCACCCTTCAGGTTCTTGATGGGAACGCATAACACTGATCGCGTTCGGAACCGGTTCTTTTTATCGAAGGCCCGATTGAAATAAGGCAGCTTCCAGGCATCTTCCACATTTATGATGATGCCCGATTCCGCGACGCGGCCGCTGATCCCTTCCCCGATGGGCAGGCGTATCTGGCCCACTCCTTCTGCCACCTTGGTCCATAGTTCGCTCCTTTCCCAGTCTATGACATAGAGACTTGTGCGCTCGGCGGCCATGACCTTCGTGACCCGGGAGATGATCATGGAGAAGAGATTGTCGAATTCCAGTTCCGAGGAGAATTCGACCCCCACGGCGATCAGATTATACAGAATGTTCCGCAGTCGCTTGTATTCCGTCTCGTTATGGAGGGCCTGGTTGAAAAGAATATTGAACGAGTGGACCAGGCTGAGGACCTCGTTCTCCTCATGGTTGAAAACGGCGGAGCCGTTTCCTTTGGCCTGACCCGACCGGGAGCCGATGATGTTAAACTGTGTTGACTTTGATCTCAGGAGATTGGCCGCCCGCTCCAAGTACGCCACCATGCGCGCGATAAGCAGAAAACAGAGAAAGGAGATCAGAAGGATCGCTACCATGCCTCCCTGGACCGGTTTTGTAAGCTGCTGGACCTGGTTCTCCGTGAGCAGTGGCAGTATATACTGAGCGATCAGGAGGATCAGTATCAGGAGAGGGATGATCGACGTCAGGGCAAAGAGCACCGTGAATATAGTCCGGGTCCTTTCCGTCAGAAGTGACCGGAAAGATGAACGCAATGTGCTCTGAATTTTTTGAACCATCAACTGTACTCTCTTCCATCACGCGATGATCTGAGAAAAAGTTAAGTTAAAATAGCGCAGTAACACCATCCATGTCAATTGGAGATTTTCTTTTCTTTTTTATGGCCTTGCCGATAGAGGAATGCCCGGTACAGTGAAATGATGTCAAGTCCGAAGTAGTACCGATGCCAGAGCAAAAGAGACGCCGTCATATCTTGTAATTTCTGTAAGCCGCTCACTTTCCGGGGAAATCCGTGCCTCAGGCGGGCCGCGTCCTGAAAGGTGTCGACCTTTACCATACCTTCGGCGCCGGGGACGACGATGCCTGACGTCATGAGCGTTCTGTACCGCCTGTTCGTTTCTTCCGGCGTGGGCCCGCATATGATAGCACAGTGTCCGCAGACGACAGGGATCGGGTACGAGTCGATCCCCCGGACCCCGACGCGGTGAAGGATATCGGCCAGAACCCGATAACGCTCCCCTTCCTCCGCGGGGAAGGACTCAAGACCGTCGACCTCTTTCGTTACCGTGTCCTCCGGCCACAAAAAGAAGCACAACTGCCGGAGGATGTTGAAACGGGGTTCTGAATCCCCCGTCGATAATCCTTTTTTCAGAAGCGTATACACAAGTCGGACCTTGGATATTTTTTTCGGTTGTTCCCGTATCCATCCGTCAATCCAGTGCAGCCCCCAGTTCGACCATTTTTTGTCGGAGCTGAGACTGTGAAGGCCGAAACAGGAAATATTGCAGCGGTCTATGCCGTGTCGTTTCCCCCTGGAATATAATTCATTATTGTAAAGAAGGTGTTCTTCCTCGCTGCTGTCAAACATTTCCGAAGGGCACACCCGTGCGCACCGTTTGCAGTCCCGGCAGCGGGTTTCAATGAAATGACGGGGGTGCATGAGAGGATCGCTCGCGAAAGCGGCATCGGTCACGACCGTTCCAAGGTACTGAGCGGCACCGTATTCCGTCGTCATCACATTGCCGGACCAGCCGAGACCGGCGATCCCGGCGGCAATTGCCCCGAAGCGGTGTGAAAAAAACGGCCGCGTGGCAAACACATAGGGTAGTTTGCGGTAGTCGGCGCTGAGCGGCAATGCCTTCGCCCGGAAACCGAGCGACCTGAGGTAGCCGGCAATATTCTCCTCTATTCTGAAGAGTTTCTGGTATTTCAGGAACTGGTCGAAGTTGTGCGGCGCCGGCGATCTTTTTCCAAGGAAGTCATATATTGCCGGGACATCCATGGGCAGGGCCAGGGAAATGATCGATCTCCCTCCGGGCATGCTGTACGCGAGATCAAGTGACGGCATGCGTGCGCCCCTGAACCGGTCCGGTCCGGCTATCCCCGCGACCGTGACACCCTGCTGCGCGATAAACTCCTTAATTTTTTCTTCAATATGTGCCATGGATGGTTTCCCTGGTGATCCGGGGTTATCTCGTAAAGATCATTTTGAGGGAAATGAACAAAAGGGCCACGCCGAACACCTTTTCCAGTACCGTGCTGGAAAGTTCCGTTGCCAGTTTTGCACCGAGAAAGCTGCCCACCACAAAACCGGCACAGATCAATACCGCGATCCTCATGTCCACGAATCCTTGGCGATAGTATGCCCAGGCGGCAAGAATGCCGATGGGGGGGATCATCAGCGCCAGGGTCGTGCCCTGTGCCTGGTGCTGGGAAAGTCCGAAAAGAAATACCAGCGCCGGCACGATGATCACGCCACCGCCGATACCGATCAGACCGCTCAGGGCGCCGGCGGCGAATCCCAGCATTATGTAAAGCCATATGTTGACCATAGGGTTTCCTCCCTTTCATGGTTGGAACTTTCGCACCGATCCCGGGTGTTACCAGTGTTACAACCGGTGCGCGCTTTTCAGCTGCCGTAACGGGAGGTGATGACGACACCCATCCCCGTCCGGTGGAATGAGGTTTCTCTACAGTATATGTGGGGAATTGTCCTGATTCAACAGCTAAATGTCACAAAATATCAAAGGTATTCAGGTGGCATTCTGTTGAGACCCTCCGGATTTGGATTTGTTGTGACATGAGGATTTCCCCATAGCTGCCATGTGATGCGGGTGGTATGTTCTATCTGATGATCCTAAAGGGGAGATCTCTGACTTTTTATAAGGGGAGCCGGAGGTTTTGCTTGGACATGAAACATGACTTGAGGTGTCACAAAGGGAAAAGGAGGATTTCATGAAGTCAAAGGGAATAATCATCGTTTGTATTTGTGCGGTTCTACTGGCACTGTTTTCCTTCGGTGCATGGGCAGTGCCTCCCGATACCGATACGGATGGCGATGGTGTGCCTGATAAGAGTGATAACTGTATTTACATCTGGAATCCGGATCAGACTGACACTGATGGCGACAAAGACGGTGATGCCTGTGATAATTGTGTGAACACGCCCAATCCCAGTCAGTCAGACACTGACAATGACGGTGTCGGCAATGCTTGTGACAACTGTCCCAATGATGCGAACGTAGATCAGGACGATACCGACGGAGATGACGTCGGTGACACCTGCGACAATTGTCCGGCCGTTTCAAATACCAATCAGGCCGACGTTGATGATGACGGCATAGGGGATGCTTGTGACAACTGTCCCAATGATGCGAACGCAAATCAGGGTGACTCTGACGGTGACGGCATAGGGGATGCTTGTGACAACTGTCCCGGGACGCCCAACGCTAATCAGGC
>JAFGTS010000025.1 GCA_016933965.1 Deltaproteobacteria bacterium
AAGACGCCGAGGAAGGTCCCCAGCTTCCGGTTGTTGTTCACGTTCTTCATAGTATCCGGCTACGATGTGCTTCCGCCGACACTGCCGAAAAAGGTACGCGAAATCGCAACTCCCTCGCACCGTTATCCACAATGAACGGCAGTGTATTACGATTCAGAGGATCAGTCAAATCATTCCTGCGCGCCTGCGGCATGCCGGATCGACCGGGAACGGAACGGGCTATACGAGGGGAGGGTATACGCTCCGGTCCCGTCTCAGGCCGGGCAGATTGGTCGTGAAGACGCCGGCAAGCACCAGGAAACCTCCCGCCGCCTGGATGGCGGTGAGGGTTTCGCCCAGGATGAGCCAGGCACCTACGGCGGTCACAACGGGTATGCCGTTGATGAAGACGGCCGCCCGCGAGGCGGGTACCTTCGTAAGAGAATAGTTATAGCAGAGAAAGGCCGCGACGGTAGCGAAGATGGTGAGGTACAGGAGCGCGGCGAAGGAACGCCCGCTGACGGTCTCCCATGACAGGGCGGGAAACTGCCAGAGAAAGGCGGGCGCATAGAAGAGGGCGCCGTAAAAGACCTGTATGCTGGTTATGGACAGTGCCGAATAGCGCAGGCCCAGGTTCCGGGCACCCACGATATACAGGGCGGCCGACACAACGGCACCGAAAATGAGCAGGTCCCCCATAAGCGACCCCTCGAAAGCCCGGGAAATATCGGTCCCCCCCGTTACCAGGATCACGATACCGGCGAGGGAAAGAAAGATCCCCGCTACCCCCAGGCGACTTGTTCTCTCTTTCAGAAGCACCGACGACAGGATCATGACGGCGACGGGAATGGACGCGATGATCAGGGACGCCTTGGGTGCCGAGGTATACACCAGTCCCAGGGTCTCGAATATGAAATAGAGGCCCGGCTCGAAAAGGGACATGAGAAACAGCTTCACGTGGTCAGCCGGCGAAAAGGAAGGGAACCCGTTCCGCAGCATCAGAGCGCTGAAGAACACCGCGGCCAGCGTGAACCGGGCGAAGATGAGCGTGAAGGTCGGGATGCTCTCAAGGGCGACCTTTGTGGCGACAAAAGAAAGCCCCCAGAAAAGCATGGCCGCCGTCAATGCCGAGTATGTACGTAAGCGTTCCTGTTCCGACATGAGATCCCTCACGGGATGTTTCCGTAAAGATACGCGCCCGATGCACACCCCGTCAAAAATCACAAAAAAAGAAAGGGCATGTATCACGTCGCGGGATATTTGTATATGTTTTTTATTGCTCTTTTGCGTTTTCCGCCATTGCATGCAATAACTGTTTGACAGAATATGCGTTTGTCGAGATAGTGAATGACCGTTCATTCATTTTATAACGGGCGGGGGGATCATCGTCATGTAAGTATGTGTGCTTCGCAGGTGAAGCGTGGTCGCATATTTTAATAAGGAGGGAACCATGGCGCTCAGCCGGGAATTGACGGTGCTTCTGGAAAGGGAACCGAAGTTCGTCGACATCATGTGCAGTCTTGAGGCGACGGCAAAACAGCCCGCGGGGATGATCAACGAGACGAAAAAGGTCGTCGCCATCGCCCGGAAGTTCAACGACGAGGTAGTGCGCCCCTACGCCCTCGAGCTCGACAGGAAAAGGACGGAAGATCCCGAGTTCCTTCCCTGGGAGTTCGTAAAGCAGGCGAACGAATGGGGCTTTTATACCATGTGGATCCCGAAGATCTTCGGAGGAAAGGGATACTGCATGCCTTCCATGTCATACTTCATCGAAGAGATCGGATCCGCCTGCCTGGCCATGGCCAACCTCATCGGTGTTCACTACCTCGGCTTTGCGACACTCACCGCCACCTGGAACATCCGCGTCGTGAACAGGATCGCCCGCGATGTGGCGAAGGGCGAAAAAACGGGCACCCCCTGTCTCGTTTCACTTGCCATCACGGAACCCGGCGCGGGCACTGACGTGGAGGAGATCGATCTCGTTGACAAGGGAAATATCACCTGTCACGCCGAAAAGGTCGACGGGGGGTACGTCGTGAACGGGAGAAAGGTGTTCATCTCGAACGGTCACCTCTCAACGTGGCATATGCTGATCGCCTATGCCGACCTGAAGCGGCCGTCGGAAACGCCGGTGATGCTCGCCGTTCCTACCGGGGCACAGGGATTCTCCTTTGGACGCCAAGAACACAAGATGGGGCAAAAGGGCTGCCCCGCGAGCGAGCTTATCTTCGAGGACTGTTTCATACCGGACGAGCTTGTCTGCATGGACGAGGAGCAGTGCAGGGGGCTCTCACGGACGGTGCGCAGGACGAACATGCAGGTCATTGATTACGTTGTATCGGCGACCCGGGCCGGTGTCGGCGCCTTCGGCACCGGCGTCGCCCGCGGCGCCTTTGAAGCGGCATTGAAATTCGCCGGTGAGACGGAGGTGGACGGGAAACTTCTCATCAACCACGAGTGGGCCCAGTGCATGCTCGCCGAGATGTACAAGAACGTGAGTATCGGGCGGCTCTGCTATGCGGAGACCAATTACGCCAACGGCATGTACGGTTTTTTCAAGACACTTCAGATGAAGCCGCTCTATTATTACACGAAGATGCTCCCGCGGTTCTATATCGACCTCGTCATCGCGCCGTTGATGAACAAGCCCTGGATGACGAAACTCATGCGCAAGATTGGTTTTGACGGCCAGAAGGATGAGGAGATCCACCGCACGTCGGGCTGGGCGTCGATCGCGAAGGTCGTGGGAACGGACATGGGTGTCAGAAATTGCCAGCTTGCCCTGGAGTTGATGGGCCAGGCGGGACTGCGGCATGACCGGCTGGCGGAGAAACACCTCAGGGATTCCAAGCTGCTCCAGATCTACGAGGGAACCAATCAGCTCAACCGCCTGAACATATTCAAATGCCTGATCGCCCGATCCTGCCCCCAGTCCGTGATATTCGACGAATAGGAAGGAGACTGCCATGCTTACCAGCATCTATCCGGACCTGAGATCGTTCCATGACCTGGCCGAACGGTTCGCGGGCAATGAGCTCGCGCCCCGGAGAGAAGAGCATGACCGGTATCCTTTCGGGCCCTTCTTCAGTGATACGCTGAAGCGTGCTTATGAAGCAGGATTTCTGGGGATCACGCTTCCCGAAGACCTGGGGGGCATCGGTCAGGGTACGGCCACACTGTGCGTGGTCCTCGAGACGATCAGCCGCGCCGACGCCAGCCTTGCCGGCATCATGTTCACCACTGCCCTCGCGCAGGAAATACTCATGCGGGGAAACGCCCGGGAGCAGATACGGACCATCGTGGATAACGCGGTGGAGGCAGCGGAAACAGTGATCGCCTGCCCCTCCTTCGCCAACCCAGCGGAGACGCCACCCACCGTCTTCGCGCGGGAAGAGGATGGGCGTCATATCCTCTTCGGCACCTGCGACTACCTTGTTCTGGGAGGGATCGCGCGGTACGGGCTCGTGCCGGCTCGCATGCGCGGCCGGAAAGGATATTCCTTCTTTATGGTCGATCTTTCCCTGCCGCAGGTACGCAAAAGCGGGCCCGTTGTCAGCCTCGGTCTCCATGCCTGTCCGGCCGTGGATGTTCAACTGCAGGACGCCGAGGGTACCCTTGTCGGAGACACAGGTGGCGGTGCGGCGTTGTTCGAGCGGGCGGCGGACAGAATGCACATTGCCGCCGGGGCGATGGCCTGCGGGATCATGAAAGGCTCGTTCACCGAAGCTCTCGCATACGCCGGGGAACGGTTCCAGGGGGGGCGCGAGATAATCAAGTGGTCCGAGTTGCGGATGATACTCGCAAAAATGTCCGTGTCAGTGGATGTGGCCGAGGCCGCTCTGACGTCGGCATGCATGGCCGTCCAGCAGGAACTGCCGGGCTGGGAATCGCTGTCCCGCGCCGTCGCCATCCGTCTCCAGGATGACGCCTGTGAAGTGACCACCGACGGCATCCAGGTCCTCGGCGGTTACGGATACATGAAGGACTACGGGCAGGAAAAGCGTTTCCGTGACGCCAAGCAGGTCCAGGCGCTCCTCGGATGCGCGCCGATGAAGAAGCTTAAATACCTGAACGGATTAGAGGATTACGGATTAGGGGATTAAGGGGTAACGGGTTACTTTATTATGTATCTGTCGGCTCATCCGTAATCCGTTATTCCTTTATTCCTTTATTCCGTTATTCCGTAATCCGTAATCTGTAATCCGTTAATCCCAACGGAGGTGGCTCATGCGATACGCGGTTATCACCGGGGCGGCCTCGGGCTTCGGCAGAGCGTTCGCCGTCGCGCTGGCGCGGAGGAAATGGCGGGTGCTCATCGCCGACATCAATACCGCCGGTGCTGAAGAAACACGTGATATGGTAACGGCTGCGGGCGGGATCGGCACAGTGGTCCGGTGCGACGTGACGGTGCTCGACGATGTCATTGCCATGGCCGATCGTGCCTTCTCCGAAGGGAAGCGGGTGGACCTCCTTATCAATAACGCCGGCATCGCCGTTGCCGGGCCCGTCGGCGACGCGTCCATCGAGGACTGGCAATGGATAGTAAGCGTGAATTTCTGGGGTGTTCTGCACGGATGTCATGTGTTCGTGCCGAGAATGAGGGAACAGGGAGGCGGCCATATCGTGAACGTGGCTTCCGCAGGGGGGTTCGTTTCTCTTCCCGAAATGCCGGCCTACAATGTGACGAAGGCGGCGGTCATATCGCTTTCCGAAACGATGAGGTGCGAACTGGCCGCCCATAATATCGGCGTCAGCGTGGTATGCCCCTCCTTTTTCAGGACCGGCCTTGTCAAGAACCTTCACTGCACCAGCGAGTATCAGAAAGCATTCGCCACGGCCGCGGTCGAAAACGGCAGGATGACCGCCGATGAGATCGCCGAGCGCACCTTACGGGCCGTGGAAAAAAATAAACTCTACGTCATACCGCACGTTTCGATCCGTCTTTTATGGCTCATAAAGCGGCTCTCTCCAACGCTGTATTGCCGGACCATGATATCCATAAACCGGAGCGACCGATGCAGAGCGCTGCTGCTCGAGGCGGCCCGGCGAGGGCTCTGCTGACAGGGGAAGAAGGAGATACGCAATGGCGAAGGATGTGTTCATCATCGGTCTGGGCATGATCAGGTTCGGGAAATACCTGGACAAGGGTATCAAAGCGCTGACCGGAGAGGCCTTGAAGCTCGTCCTTGATGACTGCGGCCTGGCACATGAGGACATCGAAGCCGCCTGGTTCTCGAATTCCGCCTGGGGTATGAGCGCGTTCCAGCATTCCATCAGGGGGCAGGTCGCCCTTTCCGTTCATGGCCTCGAAGGAATACCGATCACCAATGTGGAAAACGCCTGTGCCAGCGCGTCCACGGCGCTGCACGGTGCGTGGACGGCGGTCAGGGCCGGGCTCTATGACTGCGCCCTTGCCATCGGTGTCGAGAAGCTGCATGACCCGGACCGAACCAAGGTCATGATGGGATTCATCACAGGCACCGACGTGGAGGTCACCATGGACATGATCGCGAAGTTCCAGAAGGAGGAACAGGAGCGCCGGGAACGCGAGGCCCGCGAAAAGGGCATCGAGCCGCCACAGGAAAAGCCCGGCGGTCATTCGGCGTTCATGGACCTTTACGCCATGGGGGCGCGCATGCACATGAAGCAATACGGGACCACCCAGCGGCAACTCGCCTGCATCGCGTCAAAGAACCACAACAACTCCGTCCTGAATCCCCTTGCCCAGTACACCTTTCCCATGACCGTCGAGGAGGTGCTGGCCGACCGGGAGGTGGCATACCCCCTTACCCGCGCCATGTGCGCCCCCATAGGCGACGGCGCGGCGGCGGCAATCGTCTGCAGCGGGCGGTTTCTGAAAAAGGTCGGGAAACAACGGGCGATCCGTATCCGCGCGTCCGTCCTGCAATCAGGAACCAGGGTCAGGGCAAACGATATCACCGCCCGCACGTCCCGCATTGCCTATGAAGCCGCGGGTCTGGGCCCGGCGGATATTGATGTGGCGGAGGTTCATGATGCCACCGCGTACGGTGAGCTTTACCAGACGGAGCAGTTGGGATTCTGTCCTGTCGGCGAAGGAGGGCCCTTTGTCGAGGGCGGCGCGACGGCCCTCGGCGGAACGATCCCGGTCAATCCGAGCGGCGGGCTGATCGCGCGGGGGCATCCCGTGGGCGCGTCGGGCCTCGCGCAGATCTACGAACTGGGGACCCATCTCCGGGGTGAAGCGGGGAAACGGCAGGTGGCGGGCGCCCGCATCGCCCTCGCGGAGAACGGCGGAGGGTTTCTCGGCCAGGGGGAAGCGGCTATGATGATCCATATTCTTGAGAAAGCATGAAGTACAATAAAGGGGGAGCGCGATGTCAGCACAAAAGATGTCACGGGAAGAATGGATCGAGCGTCTAAAGATCGATCATACCGAGACGGAAAAGGTGATCCTGAAAAGACGCAGTGTCCGGCTCTACAAAAAAGAACAGGTGCCGGAATTCATGGTGAAACGGATCCTGGAGGCAGGCAGGTTCGCGCCTTCGGCGGGGAATTCCCAGCCGTGGAAGTTCGTGGTCCTGCGGGACCCCCAGGTCATCGACGACATTACGAAGACCGTGGTGACCCTCTGCAGGCTGATTCGGGGAATGACCGACTACACGCGGCCGGGGTATGGATGGATGAAACCGTCGGTAAAGTTTTTCACCCGTCTGCGCGCCAGGGACCTCCATCCCGTTCCCTTCGGCGCGATCTCGCTGATCGCCCAGGGAAAACTGGGGGTCTGGCACGGAGCCCCCACGGTGATCCTCATTTTCAAGGACCTTCGCGGCGTTTCGAACCCCGACCTCGACTGCGGCATCGCCGGCCAGAACATGGTCCTCGCCGCACACAGCATGGGACTTGGTACCTGCTGGGTCGGTTTCGCCCGGCCGGCCTTTGAATATTCCACCACATGGCGGAAATATTTCGGCGTGGAATTCCCCTATAAATTCGTCAACAGCCTCGCCATCGGCTGGCCGCAAGGGGACCCGGACGGCATGGTGTCACGGCAGACCCACGCCGTCGACTGGTATGAGAACGGCCAGCGACGGACTATCTATTAAGGAGGATGACCATGGAAAAAATGAGGCTTCTCGATAAGATACTGATCCCGACCTATAATGATCCGGCGCAGGTGACACCGGGCGAGGTTGCATTCGACAACGAGAAATGTACCGGCTGCGGCATCTGTGTTGAGGCATGCCCGGCCGACTCGCTTCTCATGGAGGACAAAAAGGCGCGGATGAAACCGCCCGGTGAGAACCAGTGTATGTTTTGCGGTGATTGCGTGGCCATATGTCCCACCGCGGCCATACGCATGAAATCGCCTTTTCAATGCATCCTCTTTTTCAAACCCATCGGCTTTGGTGAGCCGAAACCGCCACGACTGTGACACGCGCTGAACTTCCATGATGCAAAGAACATCATATGGGAGAGGTGACCATGAACAAAACGGCGACATGGGCACCGGAGCTCTTGAGAGAGTATAGGAATTAGTACTTCCCAACTTTTCCATCCGTTTCAGTTCGATAACAAATTTTTTGTTGCACAAATACTGTTTGATGAATTATATGGTGAGTGAACACTTACTTACAATTATCTTTTGTGGTGCCATGAAAACACGCAGAATAAAATTGACCGCAGAGGAACGGAAGCACTTGATCATCAAGGCGGCCCGGCCCCTGTTCGCCGCGCATGGGTTCAAGGGTACATCGGTGCGAATGATCGCCGAATCCGCGAACGTTTCTGAAGCGCTTCTCTATAAACACTTCCCCGATAAAGAAGCAATCTACCGGGAGATGTTCAAATATTCCCTCAGTCAGATAAAGGTCATCATGAAGGGATTGAAAGATATCACGGCAGGATCGGAGGCGATCGTCCTCTTCATATACGCCGTGTACACCCTTATCCTGAAAGAGATCCCGGGGAGAGCTGCGGATCAGCGATCCTTTGAAAGGCTTCTTCTCCAGAGTCTCCTGAACGATGCCGACTTCGCCCGCTCCGTTTTTACCGCATACCACGATACGTTTATCGATATATTCACCAGAAGCCTTCACATCGCCATCCAACAGGGCGATATCATTCAATTACCGATTTCAGAGGGAAACCGCATATGGTTTGCCCATCACCTGGCCATGGGCTTGCAGCTGATCTTCATGACAGGAGTTCCCGCCTATGAATATCATCTGTCAAAAGATGAGCTGGTGAATGAGGGGGTCATATACTCCCTGAGAGGGATGGGAATGACCGATACGGCGATACATAAGTATTTTAAACCCGATGAACTCAGGGCGTATGTGACAAAACTGATTGGCTTAAAATCTCCGATTCAATGAATCCGCATCACGTGGACAGCCGTTGATGAACAATGCGACAGGAGGTGACCACCATGGTTGAACTCGACAGCCGATGGGGCGAAGAGACCATAGCAGTCTGGACTTTCCTCGAAGCAGCGTACCGAAAAGGCGTTCTCGAGGAGGTCTTCCGGCTTGCGAACACCTTCATGGACCCCACTATAAATCCAATGGATGTGATGGGAGACATGGAGGAAAGACTGAGTACCTTCGATTTTGGCCCGCTCGATGAAACATTTCATGAACAGTTTATACCGATCATGAAGACCCTTTCAGATGAGGATGTGCTGGAAGGTCTCGCGATACTCCTGCAGATGGTCCGGTCCTTGTCGGAACTCGCTCTGGCGGGTATGGGCGGCGATGTCGGTGAGGCCGCACGGCGGGTCAGATTGGTCGGTAAAAGCATAAAGACGGTCGGACTGACCCTGTCGCCCTATTTCCTTCAGAAAGCCTTGCCGATGATTCAGTTACTCCTGGCTGCCGCCAGTGAAGAGCAACAGCAGTAATCCGGGGATTTTACCTTCAGACCAAACGGACCCGGTGACAGACATCACATAAAGGAGGGAGCCGACATGGCGGATAAAACGGTACTGAGCGGCATCGTGGGTGCTGCACATGTGCTGTCCGACAAAGAAGTACTGGCTGAATTTGCCACCGACAGCAGCTTTGATGCAGGCATATCTCCGGTTCTTCTTGTGAAACCTCATTGCCTTGATGAAATCAGGGAAATCCTTATCGCGGCGAACCGGGACAAATTTTCAATTATTCCGATCTCTTCGGGTGGACCCCATCATCACGGAGACACCGTGCCGATAACAGAAGATACCGTTATGGTGGATCTTTCCGAAATGAAG